>NZ_JBTZSY010000016.1:0-55870 GCF_054815885.1 Anoxybacillus sp. TBDG-1 | reverse complement strand
CGCTCGATCGTGTTCTTTCTATCACTTAGGGCATTTTCTATCACGGAGATGCCCTTGCGCTTTTTTACATACTACTATCGGGGTGAATAGTTACTCTTTACCATCTTCGTATGGAAAATATCGCATACTATTTTCATGCACTAGTTCCTCTATTTTTTTCCATGTCTCAATATCTTTATTATTATATATTTGTTCTAACTTTTGAATTTCCTGTTTTAGCGCCTTTGGTACCCATTTAGGTTCTTCATTAAGAAACTCTAAAAATTTATCTTCTAATCTTGCGTCGAAAAAAGTCTGATTATAATATGAATCAAAAAAATACTGGGGGTTTTCAAACTCTTTTCTTATATCCATCTCTTACACCTCTTATTTATATTTAGGCTAATCATCTTCCTCAACTTCATGGAAAAATGGATATTTCAGGAGCATCTTTTTGAATGAACCTTTATCTTTGATCGGGAGCCGGCGCGGGAATTTGTATATACATGCAACATGAAGAGTTAACTTCTCAGTCATCCTGCACACCCTAAGCGCTGCAGCACTTCCTCCGGACGTTCGTGGATGTAGTTGACAAACCGAGTAATGGCTTGAATGATATCGTTGCGATCCTTGTGAAATACATTGGCAATCACCGTATCTTTCGACCATTTCCATAAGCGTTCGATCGGGTTCAGCTGTGGCGAATAGGGAAAAGTGAAAACACTGCCCTTCTTCCCGCAAAAACTCCTTGACCATTTTGGCATGGTGAATGCGGGCGTTATCCAACACCAAGACCATGAGACGGTCCGGATCGTGCTCTTTGAGCATTCGCAAGAAATCCAAGAACGTCGCGGCATTGGCAGCGGTCGTTTGATGAAGCACCGTTTCGCCATCGTGGATGTTGACCGCGCCAAACAGCGATACGTGGGCATGATGGCCGAACGTCGGCACTTGTTTTTGGCGGCCGACTTCCGACCATGTGGACCGCAAGACATGGTAAGAGCGGATATGTGTTTCATCAAGGTACAACAAGACCGAATCAGGATCCATTAAGTTTTTTTTATGAAGTCGATCTGTTTCTCAAAATTCTTTTGTCGATCCGGATTGCCTTTCGCCAATGTGTAGGTCGGCCGTGTCCACGACAGCCCTTTGCGGTGCAGGAGTTTTCGCAACGCTTCGCGGGAAATGCAAACACCGAAGTGCTTTTCGACATAGGATTGCAGGAGTTTGGTGTTCCACGCCGAAGCGACGTCCCAGCCCAGTTCTACGGGAGTGGTGGTCAACACAAGCTGTTTGATCTCTTCCTGCTGTTCTTCGGTGAGAAACGGCTCCCGCCCGGGGGCGAAATCCCGATGAAGCAGGAGTTCAAGGCCGCCTTCGTTGAACAGCGACACATAATGGGAAACGGTTTGTCGGCACACGTTGACCATGGAGGCCACCTCTTTGCCCAAATAGCCTTCCATGACCAGGCGAACCGCCATCACCCGTTGGCGAAGAAGGGTGTTTTTGATTTTCCGTTCCTGTTTGCGAAGTGTCCGAGGTGTCCATCCGTGATCGTTGGTGATGCACAAACGCTTCATGAATGATCCTGCTCCTTTTCCATTGGTTTCCTTAGGGCAACAGGATCATCGGAGTGTGCACGAGTAATTAAGAAGATTAGTTTTTAATGAACACATATTGTTAGGGCAATTTTTATTTTTCAAGATAAATGAAAACGCTAAGATGAGAAGTTTACATCATGATGCTGTTGTCGCTAAACTTTATGAATCATAAACTCAAATTCCATGTCTTGATCTGCCTTTATGACGTATTCATCGTGAACTGGGGCGCCCCAGCTGTCGTCCCCGCCAACTCCCATTTGTCGACCTGCTACCGTGACAACCGTATAATGAATATTGGGCAGCTCGTAATGATGATTGGCATGTTCAAGTTCAAAAGCTGTGTATGGCGAAAAGTTGCATTCCAACGGTTCAGTTATAGAAGAAATTTTTATTCCCTGTCCATTGTTGTTCGTTAAGCTTACTTTACGAACACCTGTTCTGTTTCCTGATTCCTGCGGTTTGAGATAGCGCGATACATTGTCAGATACTTGATTTCTAAAGATTCCAAGTCTTGCCCCCTTTGAGCGGTCGACATAGTTTTCTTCGGGCCCCATTGCATACCACTCGAGTTGATTATAGTCGGCTGGAACCTTGAATGATACCGCAAAAATCGGCATTGACGGAAGATTCTCGACTCCATGATAGACCGCCTTCACGCGAATGCTGCCATCAGCATAAACGGTATAACCAATTTTCACTTCCAATTCAGGGTTAATGGAAAATTTGTAGGTAAAGGTGACATTTACTTGGGCCGCTTCCTCTTTCACATCGACTTTTACACATTTACGCGCCAAACTCGCCGCATACCAAAGCCCCGAATAGAAGTCTTGCAAAAAACCTCGGTCATTATCAGTCGTGGCCCTCCAAAACAATGGTGCAGGAGGGACCGCAATCATCTCCTTGCCTGCGTAATTCATTGAAACTAGGCTTCCTGCCTGTTTGGAAAACATGATCGTAAAATCTTTGCCGTGCACCCCAATGTTGACATCACCATGGACAACTTTTAACTTTCCGCTAGGAACAACGAATTCCTTGGAACCAATCTGGAATACAAACTGGCCGAATGCCACCTCATAACCAGCATCAGCCCAAAGTGTTTTTTCTTTCAATTTAAATGATGCATGAATGCAATATTCACCTGCATCTGCCATCATCCCAAGGGGCCAGTCGAACTCGACTCTTTTCTCTTCCTGCGGTGCTACCGATACATTCAGCTTGCTTCGATACAACTCTCTCCCTTCAAGGAATAGGACGTATTCTAAATCATATTCACTTGTGTCAGTGAAAAGACTTTCATTTCTAATATTGACACCGTATTGATCCGGTGAAAGCTTAAAGTTTTGATAAAGATATTTTACTTCCTGCATCTTCGGTGACAACTCCCGGTTGGCATAGACAATTCCGTTCGTGCAGAAACCGTAATCGGTTGGACGGTCGCCAAAGTCCCCTCCATATGCCAAAAATTCTTTTCCATAACGATCTTTTTTCACAAGGGCTTGATCAATGAAATCCCAAATAAAACCACCTTGATACATCGGATACTTTTGTTCCAAATCCGTATATTTGTACATCCCGCCGAGCGAGTTCCCCATTGCATGCATATATTCGCAGCTGATATACGGTTTATCCGGATTTTCTGTTAAATACTTTTCAATTTCATGAGGCTTTGCGTACATACGACTTTCTATGTCGCTTATATCATTGTACTCGCGGGCATGGAATACTCCTTCATAATGGACAAGACGGCTCGGATCGACTGACCGAAAATAGTTGGCGACGTTTAACAGAACTTCCCCAGCATACGATTCATTTCCACATGACCAAATCAGGATGGAAGGATGGTTCTTATCCCTTTCAAACATTGAAATCGCCCGGTCCATAACAATGTCTTGCCATTCTCGATTGTTCCCCGGAACATTCCATGTGGGGTCGACACGGCCCATTTTTTGCCACGTTCCGTGCGTTTCCAAATTCATTTCATCAATGACATAGATGCCGTATTCATCGCATAGTTCATACCAATAGCTTTGATTCGGATAGTGTGACGTACGGACTGCGTTAATGTTATGACGCTTCAATGTTTTAATATCCCATAGCATATCTTCCTTTGTGATCGCCCGGCCTCTTCGGCAATGAAATTCATGTCGGTTAACGCCTTTAAATACAATCCGTTTTCCGTTAAGGTGCATAACTTTATTGATGATCTCGAATCTTCGAAAACCGACCTTCTGTGGAACAACCTCTACCAATTGGCCAAACTCGTTAAAAATCTGAATATATAGCTTATACAAATACGGTTTCTCCGCGCTCCATAATTCCGGTTCATCGACCGCAATGGAAAATGTCCCCTTTTCGCCATGAAGCTCTCCGTCTTTTTTGGCGACAAGGTCGCCTTTCGCATCATACAGTTCAGCGATAAACCTAGAGCCGGCAGGTACCGGAGACAAAAAGGTAAGGTCCGCCGTTAACATGCCTCTCGTATAGGACGAATCCAATTCGGCGCGAACATGTAAATCATAGACATGAATATCTGGCACTGTATAAAGGTATACATCGCGAAAGATTCCAGAAAAACGCCAGAAATCCTGATCCTCAAGCCAACTTCCGGTGCTGTACTGGTAAACCTCAACCGCGAGCTTATTCTCTCCATCCTTTATAAAAGGTGTAAGTTCAAATTCTGCCGGCGTGAAAGAGTCCTCACTATACCCAACAAACTGCCCGTTCAACCAAACATAAAACGCTGACTCTACTCCTTGAAAAGAAATATACACCGGTTTATCTTTCATGCTTTTAGGGAGATTAAAAATTTTTATATAGCTTCCTACTGGATTATAATCCATAGGAACTTCTGGAGGATGAACATCGCAATGACCATCCCACGGATACATTATATTTACATACTGGGGAGTTCCATAACCTTGCAACTGAATATGTCCTGGTACGGAAATATCACTCCAGTTTGAGCAGTCAAAATCGAGCTGATAAAATTCCGCCGGGCGGCTAGCTGGATTGACTGCATAGTGAAACTTCCAATTCCCATTCAACTCATAGCGCATCGACATGGAAATTCCACTTTTTGCTTCTTCCAACGTCTCATAATAAATATGGTCCGAATGGGCAGGTAGGCGATTAACCTCGAAAACACAAGGATCCAAAAGCCATTCTAATGTGGGGGTTGTTAATGTTTTTTTCATTATTTTCACACTCCCTACTCATCATTTTACTGAACCGAGCATCCCAGCAACGAAGTGCTTTTGCATGAAAAAGAAGATTAGCGCCGTCGGCAAGGTAGCGATCACAATAGCGGTCATGATCATTCCAAAATCCGGATAATAACTCGATCCGAGATTTGATATAAGCAATGGCACCGTCTGGTTCTCCGGGGACTGTAATATGACAAGTGGCCATAAATAGCTGTTCCAGCTCGACATAAATGTAATAATGGCCGCGGCTGCATAGGTTGTTTTCATGGTAGGTACATACAGCCTGAAGAAGATCCCCCATTCAGACAATCCATCAATTCGGCCCGCTTCAATAATTTCCTTCGGGAACATTTTCGTGCTTTGGCGGAAGAAAAAAATCAGAAATGCCGTTGTGACTGTCGGCAAAATAACGGCCATCATTGTATCAATACCTATGCTCGGAAATATTTGCGATATTGTCCCAAACATTCTAAACAACGGGACCATTAAAGCAGCAAAAGGTACCATCATTGAAAGCAATAAGAAATTAAATACCAAATCTTTGGTTTTGCTTTTAAAAATTTCAAATCCGTAACCAGCCAAAGAGGAGACCAACAGTGCAAGTAAAGTTGTTACAATCGCGATTTTTGCCGAATTCATTAATGCATTGACCAGATTAGTGCTATCAAGCAGGTTGCGGAAGTTTTCCATAAAGTGACTACCTGGCAATAACCGCCCTTTCGTCACTTCTACTGATTTATTCGTTGCACTAACAACCATCCACAAAAATGGAAACACAGAAACAATAGATGCAATGGTTAAAACAGTATAGTTGAATACGTTTTTAAGATTACTCATTTTTATCACCTGCCACTTTAAACTGAATAATAGAAAAGAATACAATCATAATCACAATCGCATACGAAACTGTTGCCGCATAACCGAAATCAGGAGTATATTTAAATGAAAGATTGTAGATATATTGAGAAATCGTCATCGTTGCATTTCCCGGTCCCCCTTGCGTAATGTTCACTACTTCATCGAACAGCTGGAGCGTACCGATTGTTGAAATGATTGATGTAAACAAAATCATAGGCTTTAACAATGGAATCGTAATTTTAAAAAACTGCTGAACTGGCGAAGCACCATCAATTTTAGCGGCTTCATAAATGGATTGATCGATATTTTGTAGAGCAGATAAGTAAAAAATCATATTATAGCCTGTCCATCTCCATGTAAGAGCAATAATAATGGTCACTTTAGCCCAAAAAGGATCACCTAGCCAGTTGATTGGCTCAGATATAAGGGAAAATTTCGTCAACATAACGTTGATCAATCCATCTTGGCTAAACAAATATTTAAATATGACAGAATACGCAACTAGGGAAGTGACACATGGTAAAAAGATTGCTGTTCGGAACAATCCTCTCAGCTTTAATTTCGGATTATTCAATAGTACGGCTAAGAATAAAGCGACAATAATCATAATCGGAACTTGAATAATAAGGTATATCACTGTATTTTTTACAGTTGTTAAAAAGGTAGGATCGTTAAATAGACGAGCATAATTTTTCAGTCCAACAAAAGTTAGATTCGCACCCGAACCTGATTGTAACGAAAGAATCAATGCCTGAACCATTGGATAGAAATAAAATACGCAAATCATAATAGTAGCCAATATCACAAAAGACCATCCAACTATTGTGCTCTTAATACGGTGTTTCCGATTAATATTTCGACCTGTTTTAATCGTCAAATCTATATTCATCTTTGTTGACGGAATCACTCTATCTCAACTCCCTATCACTATTGATAACAAAAAATCCATGAACAAACTTTTACTCTCCTTCCGCGCATGAAAATAACAACTCAAGGCGCACCTCTTCACTGAAAAGCCCCGAACCACTCCGCCTCCTACGGAATGGTGCTAGTATAAAAACCAGACAGGACGGCGGAATCCCGGGGCTTAATTCATAAAACAATTGATAGATGTTCTGTATATTTATTTAACTTGTTGTTCTGCCTGTTTTTGTGCATCTTCCAACACTTTATCAAGATCTTTGCCTTTTAAGTAATCTTGCAACGCAGCTGCTAAAATATCTTCGATCACATACGTATGTGCACCATAGTTTACTTGAGGAATTTCTGTCATCCATTTGGAGAAATCAGCTGTTACTTTTTGACCTCCAAAAAACTCATCTGCAGCCTTATAGGCCTCACTATTAGCAGCTGGTTTGTATGTGCCAATTGCACCAATTTCTTTGTTTAGCGCTTCATAAAACTCAACATTTGATCCAAACGTTTTAGCTAGAAATTCTGCCGCCTTTTCTTTTCCAGGAATGTTAAGTACATACCAAGAACTTCCACCTAGGTTCGTAGCATTAACAGAGTTAGGAATGCCCGATTGTTTCGGAAAAGGCACAACAGCCCACTTACCAGCCTGAGAAGCTTCGGCTTTAACAGAAGCTGTAATCCAGTTTCCTGTCGGGATCGATGCAACTGCTCCACTATTAAAAGAGGCAACAAATTGACTCCAGTCAGAAATAGGTTTCGATATCCCTGCGTTTACAATTTCTTTGTAAGTTTTAAATGCTTCCTTCAGCGGCTCATTGTCTGCCAAATTCGGGGTTACTCCGTCTTCTTTCACATACCATGAACCACTAGTTTGAATCATCTCACGAATAATCCCCAGATTTTTAGGATCGAGTGCAAGCATATATTTACCCGTTGCTTGTTTTACCTTTTTCCCAATTTCAATATATTTGTTCCAGTCCAATCCTTGTAAATCATCAACAGTATATCCCGCTTTTTGCAAATAATCTGTTCTCACATATAACCCAGCAACCCCTGTATCAAACGGAAGCCCATAATGTTTACCATTTAAGCTAGTAGGAGCAAGTTTATATTCAGCAAAATCTTCCGCTTTGAAATATTTTGATAGGTCATAGAATGCATCAGGATACGCTTTAAGGGAGCTCTGTGCACTATAGTCTTCAATTAATACGATATTTGGCAAGCCTTTTGTTGTGCCAGAACTTAAACTTGTATTAAGCTTTTGAACGATATCCTCTTGAGCATTTTCAATAATTTTTAATTTAAAATTAGGATTCTCTTTCTTATAAAACTCTTCTGCAATTTTCATCGCTTTTACGTTAAAATTTGGATCCCACGTCCACACTGTTATTTCATTCGTACTTTTTGTACCATCTGTAGCTCCCCCGGTTTTCGTTTCTGAAGAACAAGCAGTTAATAGAAGAATACTTACTAAAAATAGTGTCAAAATCTTTTTCAAAGAAAATCCCTCCTGTTTTTTTAATTCTTATGAACTTTTGATGAAAAAGGAGTCTAATTAAGAATATACAGCCGAAAAACATACATTTTTCAGTTGTTGTCTTAATGAAATGAGCCTTTTCACTAAGTGCGTAAGATCCAATGTTTATAGACATTATCATCTTATGCATATTATGTTGCCAACTGTCGGAACGAGACTTCTCTAAACCTTCCCGGCTTCATCATGCTCTCTTAACACTGCTACATCAACCCCCTGAATCCTCAATTCACCTCCTCGAAAACATTTTCCATCAATATCGCATGTTGACGGTACAACAAGCTGTATTTACAGTTGAGAGCTTAATCAGCAAAGTCCAACAACAAAAACAGCTCATTCATCAACTTGTTCAAGAAAATGAACATTTGCGTCACGAAATCAAACAGCTGCGCAAAGAAAATGAACAACTGAAGTATCGCGTTCAAGAGCTGGAAGCACGCACGAAAAAAACAGCTCCAATAGCCATTTGCCCCCATCTTCTGACCGTTTTCACACCCATTCTTCGAATATCTTCTTCAATCATTTCTTTTGGCCAGTATTCTGGATAATAGTCTACACCGATATACATCCTTTTTTTTTCATCTTTATTCATTTCATTCCTGAAGGTGTTGAATAAAGCGATGAAACGCTCGCTTTCCTTCTTCCGTCCGCTTAAACACTCCCGCATGTTCGAGTACTTGTTCAAATCGTTTTCCTACTTCTTCTTTTAATAATTCATGTACATCATCAACAACATAGTGTCTTTCCATTATGTCTTGCACCCATTCCCAATGTTTCAATAACGACGGTTCCCATTGCTCTTTTGGCGTTTGATTTTTCATATACCGTGCGATATGGTCTAGCTCATCCGCTAATCGGCTAGGCAATACGGCTAATCCCATGACTTCAATTAATCCAATATTTTCTTTTTTAATATGATGGAGCTCCTCATGTGGATGAAAAATACCGTATGGATGTTGCGCTGATGTGCGATTGTTTCTTAACACGATGTCCATCTCGTACAACTCCCCACGTCGACGAGCAATTGGCGTCACGGTATTGTGCGGTACATCGTTTGTTTGTGCATATATATTTACGTGAGGATCGCTATACGTTTTCCATTTTGTATAAACGAAATCGCTCACTCGTAACACATCTTGTTTTGCCCCGCGTATACGTATAACTGACATAGGCCAACGAATCATGCTCATTTGTACGTGAGGATAAGCTGGCAATGTAAACGAAAAATCAGATGGAGCTTTTTCAATCGCAAACGTATATTTTCCACCTTGAAAATGATCATGTGATAAAATTGATCCGCCTACAATAGGTAAATCAGCATTGGAGCCGATAAAGTAATGCGGAAATTGATCGACAAAATCAAGCAACCGTTCAAACGTTTTCCTTTCCATTTTCATCGGCACATGCTTATCACGCAGTACGATGCAATGTTCGTTGTAATAAACGTAAGGGGAATATTGAAAAAACCAACGTTCCCCACATAACTCAATTGGGATCATACGATGGTTCGCCCGCGCAGGATGACGAATTGTGCCTGCGTACCCTTCATTTTCAATACATAGCAAGCAAGCAGGATAATGTTGCTCTTTTGTTTCCCTCATGCGCGCAATATCTTGAGGATCTTTTTCCGGCTTAGATAAGTTGATCGTTATATCCATATCCCCATATTTCGTTCGCACTTTCCATCGTCTATTTTTCCTCACTCGGTCTACACGAATGTAATTGGATGCTTGACTAAGCTCATAAAACCAAGTTGTTGCTTCTTGCTTATTTCGTTTATATTTTTCATAAAACATTTGAATAATCGTAGACGGACGCGCCACAAAACAATTCATGATTTCTGTATCAAATAAATCACGCTCTGTCACTGTCTTTCCAACAAACCGTTCATGTTCTTCCGCCCAATTCATGATATGTTGTAAAATGGGAACAAGTGGGCGATCCGAGAAAGGAATAACATCAACTTGTTGCCATTCGTCCAATTTTAACAAAGCTAGCAGTCGATTGCGCGTATAAATGACGTCTTCCTTTTCGATTAAATGATGATGGAGCGCATACTGAATTAGTGCTTCAATTTCTTCATAAATGTTTACCATCGTTTACACCTCTTCATATCCGTTCGGATTCGCTTGATGCCACTCCCATGCTGAAGCAACAATTTCTTCTATCGTTGTGTGTATCGGCTTCCATCCGAGCTCGTGTCTCGCTTTTTCTGATGAAGCAACTAAGCGTGCAGGATCTCCAGGTCGTCTCGGCATAATTTTGGCGGGAATCGGATGCCCTGTGACACGACGTGCTGCTTCAACGACTTCTTTCACAGAAAAACCGTTTCCATTTCCTAAATTGTATATGTCACTTTCTCCACCGTTTCTTAGTTTTTCTACCGCTAACATATGGGCATCTACTAAATCTAACACATGAATGTAGTCACGAATACATGTGCCATCATGCGTGTCATAATCATCTCCAAAAATATGAATCCCCTCTCGTTTCCGTAACGGTACTTGTAAAATAAGCGGAATTAAATGGGTCTCCGGACGATGATCTTCGCCAATCATCGTTCCATACGCCCCAGCAACATTAAAATATCGTAAAGAAATGTAACGAATACCGTATGCGACGTTCACCCATTTCATCATTTTTTCCATCGCTAGTTTTGTTTCACCGTATGGACTTTCAGGATTTGTTTCATCCGCCTCTTGAATCGGAATTTGTTTTGGTTCCCCATACACCGCAGCCGTTGATGAGAAAACGATTTGTTTTACGCCATGCCCATTCATCACATCAAGCAACACTTCTGTACCATAAACATTGTTATTGTAATAAGCTAACGGCTGTTTCACACTTTCACCAACAAGCGAGTTGGCTGCAAAATGAATCACGGTATCTATTTCATGCTTTTTAAATATGTCGCTTAAAAAGTGACGATCACGAATATCGCCCTCGTAAAAAAGCGCATCTGGATGAACAGCTTTTCGATGCCCTGTTTGTAAATTGTCAACGACAACAACTTGTTCTCCTTTTTCAATGAAACGATATACCGCATGACTCCCAATATATCCTGCCCCACCGCAAATAAGAATCATTGCATGTCCTCTCCTTCTTTTTTAAGCCGTTTTGCTCCATCACCTATTTTCGCTACATAAAAACTCGGGACATAGCCGATCTCCATTTCATACATTCGACCAACTTCCTCAATAAATGATGGAATATGATCGTCCTTTACAATATTTACAGTACAACCACCAAAGCCTGCCCCCGTCATACGTGCTCCTATTGTACCTTCATGTTTCCATGCCGCTTCAACAAGCGTATCTAACTCTTTCCCGGTCACTTCATAATCATCACGCAACGATTCATGTGATTGACGCATCAATCGTCCAAACGTATGCAAATCTCCTTGGCGTAAAACAAAAGCCGCTTGCTTTGTCCGTTCATTCTCTGAAACGACATGTCGCACCCTTTTTTGTTCGATCGGAGACAATACATGTGCATATTGATTAAACTGTTCCATCGTCATATCTCCAAGCGAGTTGATGCGTACATGTTGTTGTAATTTCGCTAACGCCTGCTCGCATGTCGCACGTCGCTCGTTATATGCTGAATCAGCTAATCCCCTCTTTTTATTCGTATTGGCAATGACGATCGAGCAATCTTCCAAAGACAGGGGCAAATACTCGTATTGAAGCGTTTGGCAATCGAGCAGTAGCGCATGACCTGCTTTTCCCATTCCAACCGCAAATTGATCCATAATGCCACAATTAACACCGATATATTCGTTTTCTACTTGTTGGCTAATCTTCACTAATTCCAACATCTCGATATTTAATTCAAACAAATACTTCAACATGACGGCCGTAACGAGCTCAATCGACGCAGATGAAGATAATCCAGCCCCATTCGGAATATTGCCATAGTATAAGACGTCAATCCCGCTTTGTACATCTTTTGGCATGAGCGCACGAATCATTCCTTTCGGATAATTCGCCCATCCATGACGCTCGTCATATGAAAGTTCGTCTTTTGTCACTGAGACAATTCCATCTTCATGAAAGTTTTTTGAATACAATCGAATGATCCCATCGTCATTTAGTCGTGCAACGGCATACGTTCCGATATGCAATGAACAAGGTAACACATATCCCCCGTTATAATCTGTATGTTCACCAATCAAATTCACACGACCTGGGGCGAAGAAGGTGAAAGGTCTGTTATATCGACTTTGAAACACTTTTATATATTCATTTTTTAATCGTTCGATCATTCTAGAACACCACTTTGCTTAAATTTATTGGTTTTAACATACTTGAACACCACATGTAACGAACCATGTGCAATATAGTTCACGACTCGCTGTGCTTGTCACTTATTTGCACAATATTCAACGGATCGCTTAAAAGCGTTTAAGTAATATGATTTGGAGAATTATATCAACACCCAAAAAATACAAGAATACTCGTTTGCATAGACGTAAATCCCTTCAATCCAATATGAACATCATCACCCCCGACATCTTGCATATCGGTGAAACGGGCTTGAGCATCGATGGCAAGCTTGCATGGGGCATATGGCGTGCACATCGACGTATACATATCTTGTTCCTCATGTTTCTCGTGAGAAGAAAGTAACCAATGCCATCGGGATTCTCGCACAATATATAAGGAACGATAATATATGATACGTTCAGTACGTATCCAACACACCCCCAAGCAATTCATGCGCTTCGTCATGCCCATCATTTAAGTGATTGAAAAGGGTTTATAGAGCAAAGACATACGTTTTTATTCGCTATCAAACAAACTGTCAAAGCGCATGACGGCGCATCTTCTGAAGAAGAGAGGTGATTGCCAACGTCTTGCATAAAGATCAAAATGACATTACACAGTCCATCAATCGATTCGGACAACAATCTTACACACCCAGATGAAGTGTTACACCACATCATGTGTGCTGTGTGAACTAGAGGTTAAAGTATCAATTTGGATGTGTATAACATCTGGTGAATAGTACCTTCATTACAAGGATTAGAGAGCCTTTTTCCATTCTTTTAATACCCACGTAAAACTTACAAAATCCCCTTTAATATATGGAACATTCAATCCTGCATACATTAACTCATCGCCACCATATAACTCCCCTTTCCCAATTAAATAATATTGCTTATTCGGATCCAATCCTTTTAGACGAACTGAGGAAAGCGAAGCATTCGCCTCCGCTAATACCCTAAAGTAAGCGACAAACGCTTCGGATTGGTCTTCTGAAACGAACATCCACGCCGTTTCATTTCCTTCAAATGGGCTTAGGATTCGATAAAAGTTGCCATATTGCACTAAACGACGAATTTCTTTATAAAAGGCCACTTGCTCTTTCACTTTTTCCTTCTCTTCATCGGTTAATTTCGTTAAATCGAGTTCATAGCCAAAGTTTCCTGACATCGCCACATGCCCGCGAATATCCAGTGAAGTGATGCGATGAACTTGATGGTTTGGAACTGCTGACACATGCGCTCCCATTGCGCTGATTGGATAAACGATACTTGTGCCGTATTGAATTTTTAAACGAGAGATCGCATCTGTATTGTCACTCGTCCACGTTTGCGGCATGTAATAAAGAATCCCTGGATCAAAACGCCCGCCTCCGCCTGAACAACTTTCAAATAAAACGTGCGGAAACTTGGAGGTGATTTCCTCCATTACGCGATACAACCCTAACATATAACGGTGGGCTGTTTCTCTTTGTCTTTCTGGCGGCAAGGCAGCAGATCCGATTTCGGTCATGTGACGATTCATATCCCATTTCACATACGAAATGGGGGCGCTTGATAAAATATCGGACATTACTTTGATAATGTAATCACACACTTCTTTACGTGAGTAATCCAAAATAAGCTGATTACGTCCTTCTGAACACGGCCGTTTTGAAACATGGAGGCACCAGTCTGGATGCTTGCGATATAAATCGCTATCGACCGAAATCATCTCCGGTTCAACCCATAGTCCAAACTGCATTCCCATCTCTCGGATTTTTGTAGCTAGTCCTGCTAATCCATTTGGAAGCTTCCTTTTGTCAACGAACCAATCTCCTAAAGAGCTTTTATCATCGTCCCGTTTGCCAAACCAACCGTCGTCTAATACAAATAACTCGATTCCTAATTCTTTGCCTGCTTTCGCAATTTCCAAAATTTTTTCTTCGTTAAAATTAAAATAGGTGGCTTCCCAGTTGTTAATGAGAATTGGACGTTCTTTGTCTCGGAATGGTCCGCGGGCTAAACGAGTTCGGTATAGTCGATGAAACGTTTGCGACATCCCGTTTAGTCCTTGATCGGAATAGACCATCACCACTTCCGGTGTTTGAAACGATTCGCCAGGCTCTAATAGCCAAGTAAAATCAAACGGATTAATTCCTAGCGACACGCGTGCTGTGTGAAATTGATCAACTTCCACTTGAGCAAGGAAATTTCCGCTGTACACGAGGCTAAAACCAAATACTTCACCTTCGTCTTCATTGGCATTTTTTCTTAACAACGCGATGAATGGGTTTTGTTGATGGCTGCTTGCCCCTCTTCGGCTTTCGATCGATTGAGTGCCGACAAAAAGCGGTTTTCTTTCTACATATCGTTCTCGGCAATGTGCGCCTGAAAGATGCAGAAAATCGAAGTTCGCATCGCGAAAATCGATATTCATGCTTAACGCACGTAAAATTTTTATATTTTCTGAACCTTGATTTTCAAAGCGAACAGAACGTGTAATCGCATTGAAATGTTCAAATACGGTATAAGAAAGGATTACTTTTAGTTTTGTGATATCATCCTCTAACTCGATTTCCAGCGTCTCCGCTTCATCTTCTGTTTCGACATAAGTCGCTGGCAATCCATTTAATTTCGGCTTGCCTTTGTAGATTTTATGTGTTTTATAGCGCAAATCCGATACGGTAGACCCATTTTCAAGTTGTATTTGATAAGCCGGTGTGCGAAAGTCTGTATTGCCGTATGCTGGATATTCTTGCGGCAATGTATCTAATGAAAATGTTCGATCAGATGGGTCAGGATTAGGAGAAAATCCTCGATCTAAAAACTGTAATTTATTCGAATGGTGATAGTTGCGAACTTTTTTCCCGAAATAAAGATGGACTAAATACCCGTCGCGGAAAACTTGCATAACATAGCTTGTGTCTTTTGCTTGTAAATGAAATGTTTTGTTTATAGAATCGAACGTAATCGCCATGGTAATCCCCCATTATTTTTTATTTAATTGCGCCTCTTGTTACTCCGCTGATAATCCATTTTTGCGCAAACAAGTAAACGATAATCATCGGTGAAAGTGCCATTAAGTAGGAGGCAAATGCCAAGTTATAATCTGTGCCAAATTCAGACTGAAACACGTATTGGACTAATGGAATGGCGTATACTTTCTCTAATCCAGTAACATCGCGTAACATATCAATATAAGCCGATTGAATGGAATCAAGTTCTGATGCGCTCGTCACATCGACAAATACCCCCGCCTTGGACAGTTCAGCGAATGTAGAGTTCGCTCCAATAGCAACGATATCAGGAATATCCCTCTTGGCAACGCGGGTTTTCAAAACCGTTTCAGCATCTGGTGGATTAACATTAACAACATCAATATTTGGGTTTTCTTCTTCAAACTTAGCAATTAATTTATCAAACGTATCTTTCGCTTCAGATTTGTAATGGAAGAATTCGATTTTCACCTTTTCACTCGAACCCACTTTTCCGTCTCCATTATCGGCCTTACATCCAGTCAAAAAAATCAAAATGATAGAGACAATTAAATTACTAAACATAAATAACCTTTTCTTATTCATTGTTATCTCCCACTAGAAATAAGTTTTATTTTAGTAAGCGCTTACGTCTGTTAGTAAAAATTTTAGTAAATTATTTAACTTAAGTCAATAAAAATTTTCTGAAAAAATAAAAAAGCCGACCGTGTGCAGGTCGACTTCTCTTCTCTTAATCAAACGTAATTTCTTTCACTTTTTCTTCATCGAGACGCTTAATGACTTCGACTAGTAGTTTTACTGTTTGTTCGTAGTCATCGCGGTGAAGAAGGGCAGCGTGGGAGTGAATGTAGCGCGTTGGGATAGAGATCGTTAACGCTGGAACGCCGCGCATCGTCATATGGATCGCACCAGCGTCTGTTCCACCGCCTGGCATCGCGTCAAAGCGGTACGGGATGTTCATTTCCTCCGCAACGTTAACAACAAATTCTCGCAATCCTTTGTGAGAAACGAGCGTTGCATCGTATAAAACGATATGCGGTCCACCTCCGAGTTTTCCCATCGCATCTTTTTCTGATACACCTGGTGTATCACCAGCAATGCCAACATCAACCGCAAATGCAATATCTGGTTCGATCGCAAAAGCAGATGTTCGCGCACCGCGCAAGCCCACTTCTTCTTGCACTGTACCAACGCCATACACGACGTTTGGATGCTCCACATCTTTTAATTGTTTCAACACATCGATCGCAACGGCACAACCGATGCGGTTATCCCATGCTTTCGCAAGCAACATTTTTTCATTGTTCATCACCGTAAATTCAAAATACGGCACGATTGCATCGCCCGGGCGCACGCCCCATTCGATCGCTTCATCTCGGCTAGAAGCCCCGATGTCAATAAACATATCTTTTATTTCAACAGGCTTTCTTCTTGCTTCAACTGGTAAAATGTGCGGCGGTTTCGACCCGATGACCCCGGTAATGTCGCCCTTTTTCGTCACGATCGTCACTCGCTGAGCGAGCATGACTTGGCTCCACCAGCCGCCAAGCGGTTGGAAACGAATAAAGCCTTTTTCATCAATTTGCGTCACCATAAAACCAACTTCATCTAAATGACCTGCAATCATCACTTTCGGACCGTTCTCTTTTCCTACTTTCTTTGCAATTAAACTTCCGAGGCGGTCCGTCGTCACTTCATCCGCATACGGAGCGATGTATGATTTCATCACTTCGCGTACTTCCCGTTCATTTCCTGGAACGCCTTTTGCATCCGTTAACGCTTTCAACATCGTTAACGTTTCATCGAGCTTTTTCACATCTGTCACTCCTCTCTATGTACAACATTCATTATACTAAACATTTCGACATTTGTTAATAATTGTGACTTTGTCGTTCATGATTTACTTCGTTTTTCGCGATGTACGCACGTTCAATTTGCTGGGCAGTAAAAGAGAGAGCATGAGCAAGCTGAGCGTACGCATACACTAGTTGATTGTATGCTTCTTCATTTAGCTGTCCACGAAACGCGTGAACCGCCTCAAATACGCGTAAAAATTGATCAACAAGCGGTTGGCTTTCTTGTACGTTTGGCCATTGTACACCCTCATGTAAAGAAAGGTCGAGCCCGAGCGATAAAATAAAGTGAAGACCGTCAACATATTCTTCTAAAATCGTTTCGACTGCTGCTGGTGGCTTCGAACTCCAAAACTTGAAGCAACGCGTTTCATTCGCAAGTTCCCCGATTTCAACAAGAAGAGCTAACAATTTCCGTTCAACTAAACGTTCACCGCGCAATCCGCGCTCCGTCTCAATTCGTTCGTCCAATTGCCGCTGCATAGCGAATAATTTTCTTATATCCATTTTTTCTCCCCCTCTTACAAAAAATGACCATCCCCTCAAGGGAGAATGGTCATTTCCTTTATTACTTGTTTAAATTTTCTTTTGCGATGTTCGCAAGTTGTGTGAACGCTGCTGCATCGTTTACTGCTAAGTCAGCAAGCATTTTGCGGTTTACTTCGATACCTGCAAGCTTTAGTCCGTGCATTAAACGACTGTAAGAAAGACCGTTCATGCGCGCTGCAGCGTTAATGCGCGTAATCCAAAGTTTGCGGAAGTCGCGTTTACGTTGACGACGATCGCGATACGCGTACATTAACGATTTCATCACTTGTTGGTTTGCAACTTTATATAAACGATGTTTCGAACCGAAGTATCCTTTTGCTAGTTTAAGAATTTTTTTACGACGTCTGCGTGTGACTGTACCGCCTTTTACACGTGGCATAACATTTCCCTCCTAAAATTATTTTACGTTATCTAACAATTGACGAATACGTTTGAAGTCGCCTTTTGATACAAGCGTTGCTTTGCGAAGTTTACGCTTTTGTTTTTGTGTTTTGTTTGCGAATAAGTGGCTAGTGAATGCGTGTGAACGTTTTAATTGGCCTGTTCCTGTCTTTTTGAAACGCTTCGCTGAGCCTTTGTGAGTTTTCATTTTTGGCATAAGGTGTTCCTCCCTTTTGTTATTTGTCGTTTTTCGGTGCTAGCACTAAAAACATGCTGCGGCCGTCCATTTTCGGAGCCGTCTCAACCGTACCAATATCCGCGCACGCTTCAGCAAATCGATCAAGCACGCGCTGACCAATTTCTTTATGCGTAATTGCACGTCCTTTAAAGCGAATCGTCGCTTTCACTTTATCTCCTTTTTCAAGGAACTTCCGCGCGTTGCGCAATTTCGTGTTGAAGTCATGCTCTTCGATCGTTGGGCTTAAACGAACTTCTTTTACGTTAATCACTTTTTGTTTTTTGCGCGCTTCTTTTTCTTTCTTTTGTTGCTCGAAGCGGAACTTACCATAGTCCATAATGCGGCACACTGGCGGTTTCGCATTTGGTGCAACCATCACTAAGTCCAAGTTTAAACGCGCTGCAATTTCTAACGCTTCTTGTTTCGTCTTAATCCCAAGCTGTTCGCCATTTGGATCGACTAAACGAACTTCACGTGCCCGAATGTTTTCATTAATAATAAAATCTTTGCTAATAACTAGCCACCTCCACGGTTTTTTCAAGCTTGTTTGTTAAAGCAGAACGCACACGACAAAAAACGTGTGGGCATAATACACCCACACGTCTCGCTCACAACATTTCTTTGTCATGAAACCTGCTAACAGCCATAAGGCGTCGATCAGGTGAGAAGCGGGTGCTTCTGCTTGTTCCAAACAAGTATTTACCTTTACTTTAACATATATACCATAAACGAAAACACATTGTCAACCGATGTCCATTCATCACAACAAGCAAAACTATAACAAACATGAAGAGAAAATGCAACTATTTTCGTACTTCTTTTTGGATGAAATCAATAAACGCATCAAGCGCCATCGTTTCGCTCTTTTGTTCCCCATATTTTCGCACGTTCACTGCTCGTTCGTTTACTTCGTTATCCCCAACAATGAGCATGTACGGAATTTTTTGCATTTGCGCTTCGCGAATTTTGTAGCCAATTTTTTCTTCACGCTCATCGACTTCGACGCGCACACCTGCTGTTTGTAGGGCGTGCTTCACTTCGTACGCATAATCCATATGGACAGATGGAGCGACTGGAATTACTTGCACTTGTACAGGCGCTAGCCATGTCGGAAACGCTCCTTTATACTCCTCAATTAAGAAAGCGACGAAGCGTTCCATCGTCGATACGACACCGCGATGGATGACGACTGGACGATGCGGTTTTCCATCTTCACCGATGTATGTTAAATCAAAACGTTCTGGCAGTAAGAAGTCTAATTGCACAGTAGATAATGTTTCATCTTTTCCGAGCGCTGTGCGCACTTGAACGTCTAGTTTCGGACCGTAAAACGCCGCTTCGCCTTCCGCTTCGTAATAGTCAAGTCCGAGTTCGTCCATTGCCTCTTTTAACATGCTTTGTGCTTTTTCCCACATCGCATCGTCATCATAATATTTTTCTTTATCTTGTGGATCGCGATAAGACAAACGGAATGAATAATCAGTTAAACCGAAGTCTTTATATACGTCTAAAATTAAATTAACGACGCGCTTAAACTCGTCTTTAATTTGATCTGGGCGCACGAAAATATGTGCATCATTCAACGTCATGCCACGCACACGCTGCAAACCTGTAAGCGCTCCAGACATTTCATAACGGTGCATCGTGCCGAGTTCTGCAATGCGAATTGGCAGTTCGCGATAGCTATGAATTTTATGTTTATACACCATCATATGATGTGGACAGTTCATTGGACGTAATACAAGCTGCTCATTATCCATCTCCATCGGTGGGAACATGCCATCTTTATAATGGTCCCAATGGCCAGACGTTTTATATAATTCTACACTACCAAGCACCGGTGTATATACGTGTTGGTAGCCAAGCGACAACTCTTTATCGACGATGTAACGTTCAATTGTTCGGCGAATCGTCGCTCCTTTTGGAAGCCAAAGCGGTAATCCTTGTCCAACTTTTTGTGATGTCATAAATAAGTCGAGTTCTTTTCCAAGCTTGCGATGATCGCGCTCTTTCGCTTCTTGCAAAAGGCGTAAATATTCATCTAAATCTTCTTTTTTGAAAAAGGCTGTTCCGTAAATGCGTTGCAACATTTTGTTTTTGCTGTCGCCGCGCCAGTACGCACCTGCTACACTTAACAGTTTAAACTCTTTAATTTTTCCTGTTGATGGGACGTGCACCCCACGGCAAAGATCGAAAAACTCTCCTTGTTCGTAAATAGAAACGATTTCTCCCTCTGGAATGTCGTGAATAAGTTCAATTTTTAAATGATCTCCAATTTCTTCATAGCGACGAATCGCTTCTTCTCGACTTACTTCTTTACGAACGATGTCCAAGTTTTCTTTCACGATTTTTTTCATTTCTTGTTCAATTTTCGGTAAGTCTTCCGCTGTAATTGGCACATCAACATCAATATCATAGTAAAAACCGTTTTCAATAACAGGACCAACGCCAAGCTTTACATCTTTATATAGTCGTTTAACCGCTTGCGCCATTAAGTGCGCTGTGCTATGGCGCAAAATGTCAAGCGCTTCTGACATATCTTGTGTAACAATCGACAGTGCGCCATCTTCTTCAATTGGTGTACGCAAATCAATCATGTGATCGTTCAGCTTCCCTGCAATGGCTTTTTTCTTCAAGCCCGGACTAATTGACGCCGCAATGTCTTCTGTTGTCACTCCTTTCGGAAACTCCTTTACTGCTCCATCTGGAAATGTGATTTTTACTACATCCGCCAAAGCTATTCACTCCTTTTTAAAAATAAAAAAACTCGTCCCAAAAATGAGGGACGAGTTGGCTTCGTGGTTCCACCCTTCTTCCCGTTTATACAAATACACAATGAGCGTATAAACGGCTTCATTTCGATAACGGCGCAAACCGTCAGCAATTACTAAACGGGGCATCGTCCCATTGTTCACTGCCGAAGTTTAGAGGTGGTAAGTGCATCTTTCGTGTTAGGAAGGTTTCAGCCTATGCCTTCCCTCTCTGTGAACCGTAAACATACACCCATGTCCTCATCATCACTTTTGACCTTATTCATTATGTATGTCATTATAAGCATATTTTTTTGGAAAATCAAGAGGTGTTCGAAGCTCCATCCGCTCTTGAAACACATTTTGAATCGTTTGAATCATTCCCACATCTGTAACATCTGTATACATATATATTTTTTCCGGTGCCATCGATACGAGCGGGGCTAATACAGATGTATCAATGTACATCGGCTGACTCACCATGAGGCGACGATCAATCAACTGCTTCAGTTGTTGAGGTGACATGTAAAATAAATGGTCATCAAAAAATTGAAACGTTTCATTTTCATACAAAAGGTGAACAACGCTCATTTGTGGCAGACGTGATGCAACAACTTCGCGCAACATATGAATAAACGCTTGATATTCTTGTTCTAGTTTGTATTCGTCAATGGCTAATTCAACATAATGCATCAATCGATCATAATACGGCTTTAACCGAAAAGTCATAAGCGACTCGAACGAAAATACACCTTCATGTAAACATTCATGTAGCGATTGGGCAATCAATTGCTCACGCGAGATATTCATTTGTTTTCCAAGGCGATAGTCATGTCTCTCACCGTCAATAAACGAATAAGCGAGCTGTAAAATTTGTTGTTGTTCTTCTTCATTCTCATAAAAGAACGTACGAGAAATGATAGATAAAATCCAACGCGCTTCGAACGCTTGAATGATGCATGAAGTAAAAATCGGAATGAACAATGCGCGCATATGCGCAACATTCGATTCATGAAAGAAGACGGTAATCGTCTTGTCGTCGTAAAGCAATTTTCCATATGGTTGTGGCGCTTTACTTAATTCTGCAAATAATCGTTGTGCATCTTGTCTATCTTGAAATACGATATAAATCAACGGTGCCCCCCCTTTTTCCCGAAACATGCTTGTTTTATATATATGGGGAACACCGTCTATTTATCACATTTCGATTCGGCGATTTTTTCCTTTCATTTCGATCGGAGTAGCTAAATAGACAATTCGTTCAATGATTCGCGCTGCCTTGACCTGCTCTTCTTCACCTCGTTGCGAGTGAGCGAAGTGATGGGTAAGGCGTTTCAAATCAAAGTTCGATGCAAAACATGTCGGCAAATGCTCAAGCATACGATATTGTAAAATTGGTCCGAGCACCTCATCGCGCCACCAACTTGACATTAGTTCTGCCCCCAGATCATCGAGCATAAGAACAGGAACTTGTTTGGCATATTCAATCGTATCTTGAAACGCGTCCGTTTGAAGCGATGATTTTAATGAGCGAACAAATTCTGGAACGTATACGAGAAATGAAGCGATATGCCTTTGGGCTAACTCATTTGCTATTGCTGCTAACAAATATGTTTTTCCTACACCAAAAGAACCGTATAAATATAGTCCTTTCATTCGTTTGCCTATTTCATATGTCGATGCAAACGTGTTCGCAAGCTCAATTGCTTCAATTCGTCCAAGATCGTTCGTTTCTAGCTGGTCAAACGATGCCTGTAACATATCACGTGGGATAAATAAGCTACGAATCAGCGACTGTTGTTTTTTTCGTTCATCATCTTGTATTTTACGAGCACACCGCTCATATTGTACGTCAATGTTTTTTCCTTGCCAAATTAAATGGGGTGTATAACCTTTCAACAAGTTCGGGCATTGGTCTAAGCTTTGGCAACGTTCACAATGCTTACTTTGTTGGACAAATTCGTACAATTTACCGAGATGGCGATCCAATATCTCATCTGTGACATGATGTCCACACAAAAATGTTTGAACATGCGAATCACGTAAAATCCCACGTTTCATCGCCTCATATCGCTCTTTAAAATCATGACGATTCATTAAATGATGAATAGTTTCCCGAATTGGTTTCATCGTTTATCCCCTAACTTTTCGGTTTTTTCAACCGCTCTTCCAACTCGCGTCGTTTTTGTTCCAGTTCTTCTTCTGTTTTCGCTTGTTTTCGTTCAAATTGTGAGTAGTCTGTTTGTAGCCAATCTGGTAACAATTCGGTGCGAATCGGTTTTTTCGAGCCTTTTTGCTCTTTTTCTTTCATAAATGTTTCGTATTCACGCACTTCTTTTTTCGCTAATTCCATCGCTTGTTTTACAGTACGCACTTTTTTTCGCGCCCATGAACTAGCGATCTTTTCTACATATTTTTTCGGAAGCTTCATGTCCGTACGCAACATGACGTAATAAATAAGCACATTCATAACACCTGGTGGCAATTTTTGTTTAAACATAATCTCTTCAATGAGCTGCAAATCTGCCAGCGCTGGCTCAACGCCACCAGAAAAATCCATAAGTAGTTGTCTCGGCGAAACGGTTTCAAGTTGTTTCATTAAATATTCTTCTTCATTTTTCGGTTCAACGTGCGCCATCGTTCGTTCCGCTAACGGTTGCACACGATCATATAGACGGGGGAGCACTTCCCCTCGTTCAAATTGATACCATTCTTGCGCTGCTTTTCTTAATGCTTCAATATCAATTTGTTCAGTCGGATCAATGACGCCCATCACAATTTTTTGCATGTCAAGCGGGCCGATGCCATATAAAAAGGCTAGTTTTTTGATCGCATCTTTCACTTTTTCAGTAATCGCACGACGTGGGACGAGATGGTGGGACAGTCCTGCATAAAATGTGTCAAAATCAAATATATCATCTCGCATCGTATACGTTGCTCGTTCTTTTCCGATATACTGTTGTCCATCTTGAAGCATCAATTCTTGTTTTGCTTCGTCGCTTAACTTATGAATCATTTTTTCAGGTTGGATCGATGAAAATACATCGTGAAATGAGCGAGTAACAGGTATAAATGAAGTGCGATCGATAGCACGATCAGAAAAAAACTTTTTCAACTTTTGAAATTTTGTTTTTCCTACACGATCATATAAAAATACATTTAAAACACCATCAGTAAAAAATTGTTCTGGTGTAAGAGGGAGAGAAAGTTCATAAATAAATACGCGTTCATCATTTTCATCCGTGCGCTTCATATACGTATTCAACAGCCCGATCCCTTCAAGCTTTAAACGTTCCGCATAAATGGTCGGTAAACTACATTGCATAATTGCCATTAAACTATGATGCGTCGTCTCCTCGCTCCATAAACGCGATTGTTCTAACTCGCTCCATAACGTCATATATAAGCTATATGCTTGCGCACCAATTAACGGTTGATATAAAAGTGTCAATACTGTTCGGTCTAATTCGCTTAAAACTCCGCTCGCATGCACAATATATCGGTCGACCGCAATTAACTCTTTCCAACTGTATTCCATATTATCGACCTTCTTCTAAAAAAGAGCACATTATGCCCTTTCCCCTTGTTCTTTTTTAATAAGCTCTTTTAACTCCTCAATAAAAACGTTTAAATCTTTAAACTGACGGTATACAGACGCAAAGCGAACATAAGCCACTTCATCAATTTTTGATAGCCGTTCCATGACCATTTCACCAATCGTTTCGCTTTTCACTTCATTTATACCGCTGTTGCGCAACTCCCGCTCAATTTGTTGCGTCACTTGTTCTAATTGTTCAAGCGCAACCGGACGTTTTTCACACGCTTTAATGAGCCCGCGTAATATTTTTTCACGGCTAAATTCTTCTCTCGTTCCTTCTTTTTTCACAACAATTAACGGCGTTTCTTCAATCCGCTCAAACGTTGTGAACCGAAAATGACAACGTTCACATTCACGACGACGGCGAATGGAACGCCCTTCATCAACCGGACGCGAGTCAAGCACGCGCGTTCCATTGTGATGACACGACGGGCATTTCATATGTATCAGCTCCCTAGCAATAATCTTACCCTTATAGTAGACAAAAAAAGGCGCATATACAACTACTTGTCGCTATATATTCCCGATCCGATGTATGTGAATCGTTTAGCTAATTGGTCGTATAAACGAATAATAAGTTGGCGACTAAACCCAAAGTCAATCGGCAACCATTTTGTTTCTGTCGTCACAGAAAAATCAATAGCTGTTTCAAACGGACGAACAGAAACGATTGTTGCAACAATAAATGCTTTTTTTCCTTTCGTTAGTGATACGCTTATTTCTCCGCGTTCTGCTGAAATCGCCACAATGTGGCATCCATCCATTTGCTCGAACATTTCTTTTACTGCTTGTAATGCAGCAGATTGTGTTGTTTTATAATAGCGGCTTTTTAGCTGTTCATCCGGATGACGTTCAAATGTTTCATTATGATTGGTTAGTACGTATTTCCATTTCACCGTTCGTCTCCTCACTTTTCAATGAATGATAAAAAAGAGGTGCAGAATCTACACCTCTTTCTCTCTTACGTTTTATTATAAAGCTTTTGCTTGTTTAATTTCAATCGGACCCATACCACGAGGCAATTCAATTGTTTCACGGGTTTGTGCACCTAACGCTTCTGCGATATAGTCAGCTGCAATCGTCGGATCTAAATGTCCACATGTGTAAACATCAATGCTAGCATAACCGTGTTCTGGAAAACTGTGAATCGTTAAATGTGATTCAGAAATAATGACAACGCCACTAACACCTTGTGGTGCAAATTTATGAAAGGCAACTTCACGAATTTCTGCACCAGATTTTAACGCTGCATCAACGAATGTTTTTTCAATAAACTCCATGTCATTCAACTTATCAAAATCGCATCCCCAAAGTTCTGAGATAACGTGACGACCCATTGTATCCATGAGCGTATCCCCCTTTAATAAATTTTAAAAAATACAAAATGAATTTCTTTTGCTTTCTGGAATGTATAACTACCACGGGGGAAAGTTAGTCCAAAGAGGTCCTAACCCTTTAAGTAGTCACATTACCACGCGTTCAAGAAGTTCACGAAAAATAGTATACTTTGTTTATACCTTTTTTTCAATATTGTTTTTTGTTTTTTTGTAAAATAGGTATAAAAATAACGCTGGGAACCCCCAGCGTTATGACATCGTAACCGTTTCATTTTTTAACAATTGTTTTGCAACAAGCTTTGTTAAGTCGACAACGCGACATGAATAGCCCCATTCATTATCATACCATGCTAATACTTTTACTTTGCGATTTTCGATCACCATCGTTGACAACCCATCAACAATGGCAGAATGTGGGTTTGTATTAAAATCAATTGACACAAGCGGTTCCATCGTCACGTCTAAAATGCCCTTTAGTGATCCACGCGCAGCTTGCATAAACACCTCGTTTACTTCATCGACGGTGACGTCCTTTTTCACATCAACAACGACGTCAACAAGTGAAACATTTGGTGTCGGAACGCGCAACGCCATGCCATGCATTTTTCCTTTTAGATGTGGTAATACAAGTGCTAACGCTTTTGCTGCGCCTGTCGTTGTCGGGATAATTGATTGCGCGCACGAACGAGCACGACGTAAATCTTTATGTGGATTGTCAATATTTTTTTGATCGTTTGTATACGCATGCACAGTCGTCATGAGTCCATTTTCGATTCCAAATGCTTCATCAAGCACTTTCACAACAGGCGCTAAGCAGTTTGTTGTACATGAAGCGTTTGAGATGACGACATGCTCCGGGGAAAGCATATGTTCATTGACTCCCATAACAATCGTTACATCTTCATCTTTTCCTGGCGCTGTTAAAATGACGCGCTTTGACCCTGCCTCAATGTGCATCATCGCTTTTTCTTTTGCATTAAACTTTCCTGTCGCTTCGATGACGATATCAATTTGAAGCTTCCTCCATGGCAATAGCCGTGGATCACGGGAATTGAGCAACTGTACTTTTTTCCCATTCACAATTAAGCCATCTTCAACCGCAATGACGTCCCCGTCAAATTTACCGTGGTTTGAATCATATTTTATTAAATGAGCTAACGTTTCAGGCGGATAGCTCGCATTAATCGCTACAATGTCAAGATCATGCTCCATAATAGCTTTTCGGAACACCATACGTCCGATGCGTCCGAAACCGTTAATCGCTACTCTCGCTTTCATTATATAGCCCCTTTCAATATATGTGTTATACTATTTAACTACAATCTACAAAAATAGTATAACATTTTTAAGGTGTTTATGCTATAAAAAAAATAAAAAAAGGCATCCTATTTTTCAAGGACACCCCAGCGCATCAAACATGCGTACAACTGTTGTTTCGTTTCTTCAATCATTCCGTTATTATCAATGACGGCATCTGCTTTCTTTCTTTTTTCTTCAAGTGGCATTTGTGCTTTTATCCGCGCCCATGCTTCTTCAACCGAAAATCCATTGCGCTCACGAAGGCGACGAAGTTGAGTTTGTTCATCAACATACACAACAAGAATGCGATCAACGAGATGCTCAAGCTTACTTTCGAATAAAAGGGGAATGTCAAGAACAACTGCTTTTTTCCCTTCTTTTGCATATTTCTCTTTTTGTTGCAACATATGTTTGCGAACAAGTGGATGAACAATGGCATTTAACTGTTTTCGCTTTTGTTCATCATGAAATACGATCGCACCGAGTTTACGTCGATCAATCGCACCATTTGAATCTAAAATGCCGCGCCCAAACGTTTCTATAATCAGCTGATATGCCTCACCACCAACTGATGTGACACGATGAGCGATTTCATCTGCGTCAATGACAGGAATATGTAAGTCGCGGAACATCGCGGCGACCGTACTTTTTCCGCTTGCGATGCCCCCAGTTAATCCGATCGTTAACACTGCCTTCACCCCTACCTCATTTTAAAAATCCCGAGCACAATGAGCATAATCCCAGGTAAAAACGAGTATTTTTGTAGCCAGTCATATTTCCTAAACGATTTTCCAATTTTTAACCCGCTAAATAAAAAACTAAAGCTAAGCAAACAAACGAGAAATGTAGTGAACAACAGAGAATAATTTAAAAGCGCTGCACTCACGCCTGCCCCAAACGCATCGAGCGACAAGGCGATACCTAAAAATACCGCCTCCATCCCCGTAATCGTTCCTGAACGGTCAAAATCAGCCATCGTTGGTTTGCGTAAAATTTGAATGACAATGCCGAGCGAACGAATTTCTACGTTCATTAAAAACTTTTCTTCATTATCATCTCTTTTAAACATAAATTGAATGATCATCCATAACCCCAATATGATTAATATACTCCCGCCCATTGCATTGGCAACGGTTGGTGAAAAAAACATATACAGCATGCGACCAATGCCCATCGCTACTAAAAATGTCAGGCATGAAAAAAACGAAATAATAAGCAACGAACGAAGCGGAATATGTACATTCCGCATACCATACGTAATACCGACAGTCAAACCGTCGATGCTCACAGCTAAAGCAAGCAAAAATAAAGACCACGTAATCATATACGCCCGCCCCTTCCTTTGAAAAGCTACCATAGTATATGGAAGAGGCCTAGGCAATGTTCTTATGCTATGTTTGACAATGCTTGCAATAATGTGTACCGCGATTAGCTACAGTTGTTTTTGTAATAAGGTTCCCGCAACGACGGCACGGCATGTTTGCTCGGCCGTATACATATAATTGCGTTTGAAACGTCCCTATCTTCCCTTGCGTATTAACGTACGTTCGAACGGTACTTCCCCCTTTTTCAATCGCTTCTTGTATCGTTTGAATAATCGCGCTATGCAACGCTTCGATTTCTTGGGCAGTTAGCGTAGCTGCTACACGCTCTGGGTGAATAGATGAACGAAATAACACTTCATCAACATAAATATTACCTAATCCTGCGACAATTGTTTGATCAAGCAATGTCGCTTTAATCGTTCGCTTTGTTCGTTGAAGCTGATCGGTAAACCATGGAGCAGTAAATTGCTCGTCAAGTGGCTCAAGTCCGATGTTCGACAAAGGAGGAACGTGTAATTCCTTCCCTTTATCGAACAAATGCATTGTGCCAAATTTGCGCACATCGCGATAACGAAGTTCCGTGCGATCGGTAAATGTAAAAAAGATGTGCGTATGCCGATCAAATGATGTATCTTCTTTTTCGTATATATAACGTCCTTCCATACGTAAATGAGAAACAAGAACGACATCATCCAATTGAAAAGTTAAAAATTTCCCTCGTCGCTGAATATCGTAAATTGTCTGTCCTTTTAATCGATCGCAAAATGTTTCTACGTCAGGATGTTGGACGATCTTTTCCCAATGTACTTTTACACGTTCAATCGTTTTGCCAACAACAAGCGGAAGAAGCGTGCGCCGCACCGTTTCCACTTCAGGTAGTTCTGGCATGTTTGTTCATCCTTTCCTTACTTCGCATCATACCACGTCGGTCCAAAGTGGTAATCGACCTTTAGTGGAACACGTAATGATACTGCATTTTCCATCACATCTGGGACAATTTTTTTCAACAAATCAATTTCCTCTTTTGGAGCCTCTAAAATAAGTTCGTCATGTACTTGCAATAATAGACGCGCTTGTAACCGTTCTTCATGTAAACGTGTCGCTAAATCAATCATCGCTTTTTTAATAATGTCCGCAGCACTTCCTTGAATTGGGGTGTTCATCGCAGTTCGCTCTGCAAAGCTGCGAACATTAAAATTACTGCTCGTAATATCCGGTAAATAACGACGACGGTGAAGCAATGTCGTCACATATCCTTTTTGTTTTGCATCTTGGACAATTTCTTCCATATATCGTTTTACACTCGGATAACTTTGGAAATATCGTTCGATAAATTCTGCTGCTTCTTTGCGTGTAATGCCTAAGTTTTGCGACAATCCGTAGTCGCTAATTCCGTAAACGATACCAAAATTGACCGCCTTCGCTTGCCGGCGCATATGTGCGGTCACTTCTTCTTCCTTTACATGAAAAATGTCCATCGCCGTTTTCGTATGAATGTCGAGATTATGATGAAATGCGGCAATTAAATTTTCGTCATTAGCAATATGGGCTAGCACGCGCAACTCAATTTGCGAATAGTCAGCCGCAAAAATGACCCAATCATCAAAAGATGGGACGAACGCTTGACGAATTTTTCTTCCTTCTTCAATGCGAATCGGAATGTTTTGTAAATTAGGCTCCGTTGAACTTAAGCGCCCTGTTTGCGTCAATGCTTGTTGGAAAATTGTATGCACTTTCCCTGTATCTTGGCGCACTACTTTCATTAATCCTTCTACATACGTCGATTGTAATTTTCCGAGTTGACGATAATGTAAAATTTGCTCAATGATTTCATGGTATGGCGCTAATTTTTCTAACACATCCGCCGACGTTGAATAGCCTGTTTTCGTTTTTTTCACAATCGGCAACTGTAATTTCTCAAATAAAATCGTTCCGAGTTGTTTTGGAGAATTGATGTTAAATGTCGTACCTGCTAATTCATAAATGCGTTGCTCAATTTGTTGGAGCTGAGCGGTGAACTCTCTCCCCATGTTTTGTAAGCAATTCACATCCACCTTTACACCGTAAAACTCCATTTGCGCCAAAATGAACGTAAGTGGTAACTCTAAGTGAATAAGCAATTCAAATTGTTCATTTTGTTTTAGTTCATGAATATATGTTTCTTTTAGAGAAGCAATCGCTTTTGCCTTTCTTACGAGATGTGCAGCTAATACATTTGTCGGCGGAACCGTCTGTTTTGCCCCTTTTCCGTACACATCCTCATCGCTTTGTACGTCTGTATATTGCTTCGTTTTTGCAACGGCTGCGATATCCCCGTTTGCATCTGTCGGATTGAGCAAGTATGCCGCTAATAATAAATCAAAATCGATTCCTTTTAATTCAATGCCGTGCCACTTTAGCGCAACGATTGCTCGTTTCGCGTCAAATACACTTTTTTTACATTGCTCATTCTCAAGCCATGCTCGAAATACGGAAGATGCAAAAGCAACGTCTGTCGGGATAAAAAAATGTCCTCGCTCATTCACAAGTGCAAATCCGAGAATCGGTGCTTGATGGTAATTTTCATCAAGCACTTCGATAACAAGGGCGCTATCTTCCGTCAATATGTGCTCGTCAATCGTTTGAACAGTAATAAATGAAATATCTTTTAACGATAGTTTTTCTTGTGAAGGCTGACTAATTTTGTCCATAAGCGACGTAAAACCTAGCTCTTGAAACAATGCTGCCAGTCGTTCGACATCATATGACTGCCATGCTAATTCATCGAGCGATAACGTCAGCGGAACGTCGCGATGAATGGTCGCTAACTGCTTACTTAGTAGCGCTTGTTCACGATACGTTTGTAAATTCTCTTTTAGTTTTTTTCCTGAAATATGTTCAAGTGATGCTAGTACGTGTTCAACTGTTCCGTACTCCTTTAACAACTTTAACGCTGTCTTTTCTCCGACTCCCGGAACACCCGGGATATTATCTGACGCATCACCCATTAACCCTTTTAAATCAACAATTTGTGTGGGCATTAATCCGTATTTTTCAAGCACATGCTCTGGCGTATATCGTTCCATATCTGTTATTCCTTTTTTCGTCACATGTACATGAATGCGTTCAGAGGCTAATTGTGTTAAATCACGATCACCGGAAATAATGATAACGTGAAATCCTTCTTTTTCCGCTTTTGTCGCAAGCGTCCCAATAATATCATCCGCTTCGTAATTTTCAAGTTCGTACGTACGAATGTTATATGCATCAAGCAGTTCGCGTAAAAACGGAAACTGTTCTGATAGTTCTGGTGGTGTTTTTTGTCTCCCGCCTTTGTATTCTGTATACACTTCATGACGAAATGTCGTTTTCCCTGCATCAAACGCAACGAGCATATGCGTCGGCTTCTCTTCTTCAATGAGCTTCATTAACATCATTGTAAAACCGTAAATGGCGTTTGTATGAATCCCTTTATCGTTATGTAAGAGCGGCAATGCAAAAAAAGCGCGATAAGCGATGCTATTGCCGTCAATTAAGACTAATTTGTTCGCCAAGCCGAAAACCTCCTCTTTTATTCATTTACGCTTATTTTACCACGATCACCGCCAAAAAAGAAAAAAGACGAGAACATTCGTTGTCCTCGCCTATCCCAAGACAATCGGCTTCTTGGATGAAGGGGTTTTCACATATCATCTTACCAACATTTTTTTAATATATGGTAAATCATTTGTAAATATATCGTTAAAAATCATTCGTCTGCACAAGCATCTGCACGAAAATGAACGGTGAATGTCGTCCCTACCCCCACTTCACTTTTTACAGAAATTGTACCGTGATGCGCCTCTACTAAATGTTTCACAATCGCTAAACCAAGACCTGTCCCCCCTGAATTGCGGCTTCGTGCTTTGTCTACACGATAAAAACGTTCAAAAATACGTGGAATTTCCTTTTGTTCAATTCCGATGCCTGTATCGTTTACATGCACAAACAATTGTTTATCATTCTTTTCGATATAAACGGTTACGCGTCCACCTACTGGGGTATAAGCGATAGCATTATTAATTAAATTAATAAAAATTTGTTTTAAACGGTGTAAATCACCGTACATATAACAAAGCGATGCATTCGATGAGCATTCCAATGTAATTTGTTTATCATTGGCTTTCGCTTCAAGCATAACGATGACTTCTTTCAATACCTCATGCAAGTCAACAACGGATATATTTAACGTAAATCCTTGCTGTTCAATTTTCGATAAATCAAGCAAATCTTGAATTAAATGTTGAAGGCGCTCACTTTCTTTTAAGATAATCGTTAAAAAATATTCAAGCGTTTGCGCATCATGCATCGCTCCATCTAATAATGTTTCAGCAAACCCTTTAATCGATGTAATCGGCGTTTTTAATTCGTGCGAAACGTTCGCTACAAAGTCTTTTCGCATTTGCTCAAGCTTTTTCAGTTCGGTAATATCGTGGAACACAACAATAATTCCTTTCCATTCATCGTTCGTTCCAATAATGGGCGTCCCGTACACTTCAAAATGTTTTCGTTCAATCCCAACGGGAAGAAGCAATTGTTTACGTACATTTACTTCTGTCATAAATATTTCTTCCACAAGGGTAATCACTTCTTTATGCTGGAACGCCTCATAATATAAACGATGAACATAGTCAGACGGATCGATATGAAACATTTCCTTATATGTGCGGTTCATAAGTGAAATGTATCCACGTTGATCAATTAAAATTAAGCCACTCCCCATATTTTCAATGAGCGCACGCAAGCGATCTTGTTGCATTTCTTGCATACGTACCATCTCTTGTAAATTACGCGCCAAAATGTTTAGTGATTGGCTAAGCATTCCCGTTTCATCTTCTCGACTTTCGTACGTCCGCGCTTTGTAATTGCCGCGCGCCAACTCCATCGCCACTTTTGTCGCTGCTTCAATCGGTTTTGTATACTGGTTTGTAATTTTAATACCTAATAAAAGAATAATGAAAAAAGCAATAGCTAAACTAAACGTTAGCAACAACCAAATTTGTTCGTCTACCCGCTCAATCGCATCCATCGGCAAGCTTATGACAATATATCCGAGTTGTTGATCACGTTGCCAAAATGAAACTGCATAATAATATAAGTCTTGTTCTTCTTCAAATATAACTGATTCATCTTCTTTTTTTAATAACGTTTGAATTAGCTTTTGATGACGTTTTTTATCAATCAATACGTAATTATTTGTATCTAACAGAACTTTTCCGTCTCGATCAACAATTGTGATGCGGGCAGATAGCATATCGCTAATGGCGTTCAATCGCTGCCCAAACATATCAGAATGAAGCGGTTTATTTTCCATATATAGGGCCAACAGTCTTGCCTCTTTCTCCATTCGATCATGCACAGTATCTGCATAAAATTTTTGAAACAATTGACCTAATAGTAAACCTAGGCCAAATAAAACGGATAAAATAACGGAAATAAGCCCGAGCAATAGTCGGGAGCGAAATTTATTCATCCGCTTTCGGCTCCTCCAATTTATACCCTAAACCGCGTATCGTTTTAATATATAAAGGCTTTCGTGTATCATGTTCGATTTTGTCACGCAAATGACTAATATGCACATCGACAATGCGTGTATCCCCTGCAAAGTCATAGTTCCAAACCGCGCTTAATAATTGATCACGTGTCAATACACGCCCTTTATATTTCGCTAAGTATGCTAATAGTTCAAATTCTTTCGGAGTGAGTTCTAATCTTTGTTGTGCAAAATAAGCCTCATAACGATCTGGGAAAATTTTCAGTTGTCCGACAACGAGCGAATCGTCGCTATTTTCTTGTTTTTCTTCTTGTCCTAGTACGGTCGTTCGGCGTAAAATGGCTTTAACGCGTGCTACAACTTCACGTGGGCTAAACGGCTTAGTCATATAATCGTCAGCGCCCAATTCAAGCCCAAGTACTTTATCAAATTCATCATCTTTTGCTGTCAACATTAAAATAGGAGTCATCACTTTTTGCTGTCGTAGCTGTTTGCATACGTCAATGCCATCTAATTTTGGCAACATTAAATCGAGAATAATAAAATCTGGTCTCTCCTCCAATGCTTTGTTCAAACCTTCTTCCCCATCATGAGCTGTCAATACAATAAATCCTGCCTGCTTTAAATTGTACTCTAATAACGTGACGATTGAATGCTCATCATCGACAACTAACACACGTTTCGACATACCCATCCTCCAACAACGTAAATTTGTTACATGTTTATTATAACGAATGATATAAAAAGAAAAAAATAAAAAAAGAGGCAACGCCTCCTTTTTAAAAGTTGTCTAATGCTTTTTCTTCAACAAACGGATATGGCGGAACGACACGCAATGCTCCAACTAATATTTCTTCCCCATCCCGAGTAGCTTGAATGGAGATATGAATCTCATTATTTTCTTCATCCACATCAGTCACTTCAAATACAAATTCAACATGTTCATAATGATATACCGGGCGTTTGAATTCAATCGTTTTGGAAATGATGTGGCTTCCTGGTCCCGGTAAATACTTTGAAACAGCCGACGTAATGATGCCTGTTAACATAATGGCTGGTACAATCGGACGTTTCCATGGCGTTTGAGATGCGTAGTCATGTTGAATATAAAGCGGATTGGCATCGTTTGTTAGCCCTAAATATAACAATAAATCCTTATCTTCGATCGCTTCCGTTAATACGAGCTTCTCACCAACGGAAATGTCCGAAATTAAACGTCCAAGTTTGCGTTTTTTGCTCAGCATACTCATCTCCCCTTTGTTTGACCATATATAAAAATTCGGGGATTCCCCCGAATTTTTATTATTGTAATACTTTCATCACATTTTTTACCGACTCAACAGATTTTGCTAACGCTGCTTTTTCTTCTTCTGTTAGCTCTAATTCGATAACTTTTTCAATTCCGTTGCCACCTAAAATCGTTGGCACACCTAAATAAATACCTTCATATCCATATTCGCCTTCTAAATAAGCGATGGCTGGAAGAACTCGGCGCTGGTCTTTCACAATTGCTTCAACCATTTCAGCAAGGGATGCAGCGGGCGCATAATAAGCACTGCCGTTGCCAAGCAAGTTGACGATTTCACCGCCACCTTTTCGCGTACGTTCAACGATAGCTTCTAAACGATCTTTTGGAATTAACGTTTCAAGCGGAATGCCACCCGCATACGAATAGCGCACAAGTGGCACCATATCATCCCCATGACCGCCTAAAACAAATCCCGTAATGTCTTTTACAGATAAATTTAATTCTTGTGCAACAAATGTACGGAAACGTGCGGTATCTAATACCCCAGATTGACCGATCACACGGTTTTTCGGGAATCCAGATTCTTTAAACACCGTGTATGTCATCGCATCAACAGGATTCGTTAATACGATAATAAAGCAGTTTGGCGAATATTTGACGACTTCTTTCGTGACCGCCTTCATAATACTTTGATTTGTCGTGACTAAATCATCGCGGCTCATGCCTGGTTTACGCGCAATGCCAGCGGTGATCACAACGATATCTGAATCAGCTGTATCTGCATAATCCGACGTACCGATGATGTTGGCGTCAAATCCAAGAACCGGGCTTGATTCAAGCATATCGAGCGCCTTTCCTTTTGTCGGATTTTCCAACTGGGGAATGTCGACAAGAACAATGTCCCCAAGCTCCTTTTGCGCTAAAATGAACGCTGTTGTTGCTCCCGTAAATCCAGCACCGATAATTGAGATTTTTTTACGTTTCATACCCACGTTCTTCCATCCCCTTTTTTATTTTATTCTCCCATATTTCGAATGAGAGCATCCGCGAATTCAGAACATTTCACTTCTGTTGCGCCTTCCATTAAACGTGCAAAGTCGTATGTGACCACTTTAGATGCGATTGTTTTTTCCATGGAGTCAATAATCAATTTCGCTGCTTCATTCCAACCGAGATGCTCAAACATCATTACGCCAGATAAAATGACAGACGATGGGTTCACTTTATCTAATCCTGCATATTTCGGTGCAGTCCCATGCGTTGCTTCAAAAATCGCATGGCCTGTTTCATAGTTAATGTTTGCACCTGGAGCGATACCAATTCCGCCTACTTGTGCTGCAAGCGCATCTGAAATGTAGTCGCCGTTTAAGTTCATTGTCGCAACGACATCGAACTCACGTGGACGAGTTAAAATTTGTTGTAAGAAAATATCTGCAATCGAGTCTTTAATAATAATTTTTCCTGCTGCTTCTGCTTCCGCTTGCGCTCGGTTTGCAGCTTCTTTTCCGTGCATTTCGACGATGCGATCATATTCAGCCCAAGTAAATACTTGATCTCCGAATTCTTGTTCAGCTAATTCGTATCCCCAGTTTTTAAACGCACCTTCTGTATATTTCATAATGTTTCCTTTATGAACGAGCGTAACCGATTTCCGACCGTGTTCAATCGCGTATTTAATTGCCGCGCGCACTAATCGTTTCGTACCTTCTTCTGAAATCGGCTTAATACCAATACCAGATGTTTCAGGGAAACGAATTTTACGTACACCCATTTCGTTTTGCAAGAAATCAATTAATTTTTTCACTTCTGGTGTTCCTTTGGCATATTCAATTCCCGCATAAATATCTTCCGTATTCTCGCGGAAAATAACCATATCTGTATCTTCAGGACGCTTAACCGGAGAAGGAACTCCTTTGAAATAACGGACAGGGCGTAAGCAAACAAACAAATCGAGCTCTTGACGAAGCGCAACGTTTAATGAACGGATCCCACCACCTACTGGCGTTGTCAATGGTCCTTTGATCGCAATTATGTATTCACGAATCGTATCAAGCGTTTCTTGAGGCAACCATTCGCCCGTCAATTTAAACGCTTTTTCACCAGCAAGTACTTCTTTCCAAACAATTTTCCGCTCACCTTTATAAGCTTTTTCAACAGCTGCTTCTAATACGCGGGAAGCTGCTGCCCAAATATCCGGACCTGTTCCATCCCCTTCGATAAATGGAATAATTGGATAGTTTGGAACATTTAATACTCCATTTGTAACCGTAATTTTTTCTCCTTGCATCACGATAACGACCTCCAAATTATGTAGTATAAAAAGGTGAGAAAGGCGAGTTTCTCACCTTGTGCAACCAGCCATTATGCTCGTTCTTCAAGCGGCACGTATACTTGTCTTGTAGGACCCGTATACTCAGCACGTGGACGAATGAGGCGATTGTTTTCGTACTGTTCTAAAATGTGCGCAAGCCATCCAGACATGCGGCTAATCGCAAAAATTGGTGTAAATAAGTCATGATCAATTCCTAAACTATGGTAAACAGAAGCTGAGTAGAAGTCAACATTTGGCGGTAAACCTTTTGTCGATGTAACAATCTCTTCAATTTTCACCGACATATCGTACCAATGTGGTTCACCTGTTAACTTCGTCAATTTTTCAGACATTTTCTTTAAATGCTTAGCGCGTGGGTCGCCTTGGCGATAAACGCGATGACCAAAGCCCATAATTTTTTCTTTATTACTTAATTTATTATGAATGTACGTTTCTACATTTTCAAGCGTGCCAATTTCCGTCAACATTTTCATCACCGCTTCGTTCGCTCCACCATGAAGCGGTCCTTTCAACGCTCCAATCGCTGCTGTAATGCCTGAGTATACATCTGATAAAGTGGCAACACAGACGCGCGCAGTAAACGTTGAAGCGTTCAATTCATGATCTGCATGAAGCACAAGCGCTTTATTAAACGCTTCCTCAGCAATCGGATCCGGTTCTTTACCTGTTAGCATATATAAAAAGTTTGCCGCAAAACTTAAATCTTTGCGCGGTGGTACAGGTTCTAATCCTTTGCGAATGCGGGAAAACGCAGCAACAATTGTTGATACTTTCGCCTGTAAACGAATAGCTTTGCGATAGTTCGCTTCCGGATTCATCGCTTCCGCTTCTTCATCGTATAAGCCAAGAAATGAAATCGCTGTACGAAGCGCTGCCATCGGATGAACTTGATCAAGCGGATACATTTTAAAATGATCAATGATTTGTTGCGGAATATCGGCATTTTCCGCTAACTGTTTTGTTAGCGTCTCTAGTTCTTCCTTATTTGGCAGTTTTCGATGCCAAAGCAAATAAACAACTTCTTCAAACGTCGCATGTTCCGCTAAATCATCGATATTATACCCAACATATGTGAGCGTATCATCGATGATTGAACTAATTGTGGAAGTGGTTGCTACAACCCCTTCGAGACCGCGAGTTACTGTCATCTTACATCTCTCCTTTTTTCTTTTATTCCCCTTTTCCCATGTTGAAACGCGTCGTCGAGCGATTGCTCAAAACAGTTGAATAAAAATGCAAAGAAAATGCTTACATTTTGTTATATATTCACCTATCCGCTTCACGAAGCGAGCAGGGGAATATATACGATAGTTTCGTACATGCTCCACTACCATTATAAACAATTATCAGACTTTTGTGAACTAAAAGAAATCATAATTCAAAAATATTATTATAAAAAAGTAATCGATCATGAAAATACATCGACCATTTTCATGATTACATATGCAATGCCAGCACCTATTAACGGACCGACAGCGACCCCTTTAAATAAAGATACAGCTAAAATCGTCCCAAGAACAAGTGCAGTCGTCATATGGGGATCTTTCGCAAGCAATGTAACGCCTCCTTTTGCCAACAAAGCGACAACAATCCCTGACAGTATTGCGATCCAAGCGTAAATCGAGCGAACAGACTCTGTCAGTTCTTTCAATCCTATTTTTCCAGTTGCAATTGGGACTAATACAGCAATCGTAATGATCGTCACACCAAGATTAATTCCTTTTTGCTCTAAATAAAGAAATATTTTAGAGCTTAGTCCGATACTTTTCACAACAAGTAAAAAAAATACAGCAACAGTAAGGGAATGATTTTTTGCTATCATACCAATGACAAGGAGAATAAACAAAAAAATAAATGGTTGCACGAAATACGCCCCCTTCTTTGAAACTTTTTCTTCTTTTGCATTGTATATTATAATAGTTGTAAATGACAAAAGACGGGAGGTGAGGGAATGTCGAATCAATATTTGTACAGTTCCCTTCGTTTTTTATTTGTAATCGTTGTGATCATCGCTGGATTAGCAAGCTTATATTATTTGTCCACGTTAACGTATCCGTTTTTAATTGCGTTAGGGATCGCCTTTTTCATTAATCCAATTGTCGATGTAATGGAGAAAAAAGCGAAAATACCAAGGGCGTTGGCAGTCATCGTTGTTTTAATTCTTTTACTTGCACTCGTTGCTGGGCTTGTCACCCTTCTTATTGCAGAAATCGTGACCGGAACACAATACTTAGCAACAGTTGTGCCAAGTCATTTTCAAAAACTCGTTATTTATATGGAACAGTTTGTGGCAAGCCAAATCATCCCGCTCTACAACCAACTAGCTACGCTCTTTAAAAATTTAGACACATCACAACAAGATACGATTATGTCAAACATTCAATCTGTTGGAACAAAAATTGCCACAACAGTGGGGCAATTTATCCAAAATATATTACAAAATATCCCTTCTATCATTGGATGGTTACCTAATTTTGCAACAATTTTTATTTTCTCGTTGCTTGCTACATTTTTTATAAGCAAAGACTGGTATCGTCTAAAAACATTGTTCCAAAAATTATTACCAAACAAAGTGCAAACGAGCACGACAAAAGTGTTTGCCGAATTAAAAAAGGCGCTATTTGGGTTTCTTAAAGCGCAAGCGACACTCATTTCTATTACAACACTGATCGTACTAGTTGGCTTGCTCGTGTTGCAAGTAGAGTACGCCATTACAATCGCTCTTATCATCGGCATTGTTGATATCTTACCGTATTTAGGAACAGGATTAGTGTTTGTTCCATGGATTGTTTACGCAGCGATGAGCGGCGATACTCATTTTTCTATCGGTCTTGGTGTGCTATATCTCGTCGTTCTCGTACAACGACAAGTGATGGAACCGAAACTTCTTTCATCTAATATCGGGCTCGATCCATTAGCTACATTGATCGCTTTATTCGTCGGTTTCAAATTGATCGGTTTTCTCGGATTAATCGTTGGACCGGTATTACTTGTCATTGGTCGAACACTACATCATGCTGGCGTTTTTCAAGATATTTGGAACTTTATTGTCGGAAAAAAGGAAGCATAAGCTATTGAGCTTATGCTTTTTATTTTCGAATATAAATCCATGTTTTTGTATAGAACATCCACTTAAACAGGCGCACAAGCCACGGTTTTATTTTTTCACGCGCAAATGGGAGAAGTAAAATAAAACCCGCCATGTCAGTAATAAACCCTGGCGTTAACAATAACGTCCCACCAACTAAAATACAAACACCATCTAATAATGCATCGCTTGGTATGCGTCCGTTCATGAATTCATATTTCATCCGTTGTAACGTATGCAATCCTTGTTTTTTTGCTAAAAATGCACCGATCATGCCTGTCAAAACGATTAGTGAAAATGTTGACCATATGCCAATCGCCTTTCCCGCCAAAACAAGAACGACAATTTCTAACGCTGGAATAACGATAAAAAGAAGAAAAAAGATGTTTCGCACATACATCCCTCCAAAATAATAAAGAAGGGGACATCCCCTTCTTTATTATAGCACGCTCGCGTGACCACGATAAATAGCACCGAAGCTCGCATCTACTGTAATATCTTGTCCGTCTTTTAAAATGGTTGTCGCATTGTTTACACCGACGATGACCGGAATTCCTAAGCTTAAGCCAACAACAGCTGCATGGCTTGTTAAGCCGCCTTCTTCGGTGATGATAGCCACAGCTTTTTCTAATGCTTTCATCATGTCCGCATCTGTCGCTGGGACGACTAAAATGCCGCCCTCAATCATTTTTTCAAGCGCCTCTTCAGACGTTTTCGCTACAACGACTTTTCCGAATGCTGATTTACGACCAATGCCTTGACCTTTCGCAATCATATCGCCAATCATATGCACTTTCATTAAGTTAGTCGAACCTGTTTCTCCAACCGGAACGCCTGCTGTAATGACAACGAGATCACCATGTTTCACGATGCCTGTATCGAGAGCCGCCTCAACAGCAATATCAAGCATCTCATCTGTTGACGTCGCATGTTGGGCAACGCGTGGATGAACACCCCAAACGAGTGCTAATTTACGAGAGACAGCTTCATTTGATGTAACAGCAATAATTGGCGCTTTTGGGCGGTATTTCGAAATCATACGCGCTGTATGACCGCTTACTGTCGGTGTCACAATTGCCGCAACGTCTAAATTTAACGCCGTGTGAGCAACCGATTGTCCAATCGCATCTGTAATTGTTGTTCCGCTTTGTTTGCTCCGTTTTGATAATAAATCGCGATATTGTAACGCTTGCTCTGTGCGCAAAGCAATGCGGTGCATCGTTTGTACCGCCTCGACTGGGTAAGCACCGGCTGCTGTTTCTCCGGAAAGCATAATTGCATCTGTACCATCAAAAATGGCGTTCGCTACATCGCTTGCCTCTGCACGAGTTGGTCGTGGATTGCGTTGCATTGAATCAAGCATTTGTGTCGCTGTGATGACCGGTTTTCCGAGCGCATTGCATTTTTTAATTAACTCTTTTTGCACAAGTGGTACTTCTTCCGCTGGAATTTCGACACCTAAATCCCCGCGAGCAACCATTAAACCGTCTGCCACTTCTAAAATCTCATCAATATTGTCTACGCCTTCTTGATTTTCAATTTTCGGGATAATTTGAATGTGTAATGCGTTATGTTCTTCGAGTAATTCGCGAATTTCAAGCACATCGGAAGCACGTCGAACAAACGATGCAGCAATAAAATCGATGCCTTGTTCAATACCGAAACGAATGTCATCTGCATCTTTTTCCGTAATGCCTGGCAATTTGACTTTCACACCTGGAACGTTGACACCTTTTTTATTTTTTAATACGCCACCGTTCAACACTTTTGTTTTGATTTCTTTCGCTTCTCTGTCAACAGCTAATACTTCCAAACCGATTAACCCGTCATCTAATAAGATGGTTGAACCAACATGTACGTCATCAATGAGTCCTTCATAAGTAATCGAAAATTTTTCCGGTGTACCGATTACTTCTTTCATCGAAATGGTGACTTCAGCACCCGCTTTTAGCTCAATTGCACCATTTTCCATGTTGTGTGTGCGAATTTCTGGACCTTTTGTATCTAATAAAATGGCAACCGTTTTTCCAGTCATTTTTGATGCTTCACGAATGTTGCGAATGCGTGCAGCATGCTCTTCATGACTTCCGTGCGAGAAATTGAGACGAGCAACGTTCATTCCTGCTTCAATAAGTTGCACAAGTTTTTCTATACTTTCACTCGCGGGACCGATCGTACAAACAATTTTCGTTTTACGCATAAATACCCTCCTACACTTTGCATATGGAAACGATACCACAAATATCCATTAAATTGAAAGCTCTTTTGATAGTTGATACATTTTCTGATCGACTGTATGTTTTTGGGCTAACGCCTCAATAATATCATGATCAACCAGCTGGTTATTTTGAATACCAACGCAACGTCCGCCCTTTCCTTCAAGTAACAACTCTACTGCGCGCGCGCCTAGACGGCTTGCAAGAACACGGTCAAAAGCAGTTGGTGAACCACCACGTTGGACGTGACCCAACACTGTCACACGCGTTTCGAACCCTGTTGCTTCTTCGATGCGCTTACCGAATTCTACACCGCTACCGACACCTTCTGCAACAACAATGATGCTATGTTTCTTACCACGTTCATGTCCACGTTTGAGACGCGCCACTATTTCGTCCATATCATAATCAGCTTCTGGGATTAAAATGCTTTCTGCTCCACCTGCAAGACCTGCCCAAAGCGCGATATCACCCGCATCACGTCCCATGACTTCAATGACATATGTACGTTCATGAGATGTCGCTGTATCACGGATTTTGTCAATCGCATCAATGACCGTATTTAACGCGGTATCAAAACCGATCGTAAAATCTGTTCCTGGAATGTCATTATCAATTGTTCCTGGTACACCGACACACGGATAACCGTGTTCTGTCAACTTTTTCGCGCCTTGATATGAGCCGTCACCACCGATGACAACAAGCCCTTCAATCCCGTGTTTTTTCAACTGTTCAATTCCTTTTAACTGTCCTTCCAACGTTTTGAATTCTGGGCAACGGGCAGTATATAACATCGTTCCGCCACGATGAATAATATCGCCAACATCTCCGATTTCAAGCTTTTTAATTTGACCGGTAATTAATCCTGCATATCCATGGTAAACGCCGTACACTTCTAATCCGTGATAAATCGCCTTTCGGACGACTGCACGAATGGCAGCATTCATTCCCGGTGAATCGCCACCGCTTGTAAGCACACCAATTCTTTTCATCGCTCTTCACCTCTTTAAAAAAATAAAATAAGAAGTATGACCTCTTACTTTAAGATAACATGAAGGTATGTGGAACACAATACATAATGAAATGTTTCACAAAACGTTGATTTTTTTTCACTACAAAGAGTTTGCCCAAAGTCGTCTAGTTCATGTAAAGAAAAAGGTCATCTAAAATGGATGACCTTTTTACATAACCGAAACATGTTGTTCGGATTCAATGAAATCGCCAATCTTCTTATATTTTTCGTATCGTTGCGCAATCAACTGTTCAGCACGTAATGGAAGCAATTCACACAAGGAACGTTTAAGCACATCATCAATATATTTCGCTTGTTCATCCACATTTCGATGGGCACCACCGCGTACTTCTGGAATCATTTCATCAATGACGCCAAGCTGCTTTAAATCTTTTGCTGTAATTTTCATCGTTTCGGCAGCTTTTTTGGCAAGTGACGCATCTTTCCATAAAATAGCCGCTGCCCCTTCTGGCGAAATAACGGAATACGTTGAATTTTCAAGCATATGAACATAGTTTCCGACACCAAGTGCAAGCGCACCGCCGCTTCCACCTTCACCGATCACAATGCATACGACAGGGACAGTCAACCCCGCCATTTCAAATAAATTTCGCGCGATCGCTTCACTTTGCCCGCGTTCCTCAGCAGCTTTTCCTGGATACGCCCCTTTCGTATCAATAAAACAAATAATCGGACGTCCAAATTTTTCGGCCTGTTTCATTAGACGAAGGGCTTTTCGATATCCTTCTGGATGAGGCATACCAAAATTACGGCGAATATTTTCTTTCGTATCTTTTCCGCGTTGATGTCCGATGACTGTCACAGGCAATCCGTGATATTTCGCAATTCCTCCGACAATCGCTTCATCGTCGCCAAAGCAACGATCACCGTGACATTCAAAAAAGTTCGTAAACAACCGATCGATATAATCAAGCGTTGTCGGGCGATTCGGATGTCGGGCAATTTGCACACGATCCCACGGGCTTAAATTAGTATAAATATCATTTTCAAGCTTTTCCAGTCGCGCTTCTAACTTATTAATTTCATCGGAAAAATCAACGTCACGATGCTTTGTAAATTCTTTTAATTCACTAATTTTTTTTCGCAGTTCTACAAGTGGTTTTTCAAATTCTAATTCGTACGCCATTCGTCTCCACCTCGCGATTGGTGAATGTCTAATACATTCGTTAATACGTCTTTTAGCTCATGACGCGGAATCACAGCATCTAGTTGTCCATGTTTCAATAAAAATTCCGCTGTTTGAAAATCTTCTGGCAACTCTTCACGAACCGTTTGTTCGATGACTCGTCTTCCCGCAAAACCGATCAGCGCCCCCGGCTCAGCGAAATTGTAATCTCCAAGCGAGGCGAAGCTTGCTGATACACCACCTGTCGTTGGATGGGTCATGACTGAAATGATGAGTCCACCTTGTTCGCTAAACAGTTTTAACGCTGCGCTCGTTTTCGCCATTTGCATTAAACTTAATACACCTTCTTGCATGCGCGCTCCACCTGAAGCGGTAAAAATAATAAAAGGTACTGATTTTTCCATCGCTCGTTCGATGGCGCGTGCAATTTTTTCTCCGACGACTGATCCCATGCTCCCCATACGGAAACGGGAATCCATCACTGCAATAACAACAGGAAAGCCGTTTATCGTTCCTTCTCCTGTCACAACCGCTTCATTCAATTTCGTTTTCTCACGATCTTCCTCAATTTTCTCCATATACTGTGGAAAATCAAGCGGATTTTTAGAAAGAAGGTGACGATCGTATTCATGAAACGTCCCTTCGTCTAACAAACACGCAATGCGTTCAGGAGCAGACATCGGATGATGATAACCGCACGATATACAAACACGTAAATTTTTCACTAGTTCTTTCGTATACATAATTTTTTTACATTTCGGACATTTTGTCATAATACCTTCTGGTACATCTTGCTTCGCTTGTTCAGAAGGAATCGTGGCATACTTTTTCTTTTTAGAGAACAAATCTTTGAGCACATGTTTCCCTCCCTTACTTAGTCCATTTCTACTTTACCGAATAGAGACAACTTTGTTTGTCACATTGTGTCAGTTTTCTTTCGACATTTTTTGCATCACGTATTGTTCATAAATTGCCGTCGCTTCTTCACACGACCGTTTTTGTAGCGCCGTCCACATTTGTTCATAAAACTCGGAAGGGAGAGTCAACGTGTATACGTGTTCAAAAAAGTCGTTTAATACAAGCCAAATGCGCAGTAATAAATAGTTATCGGTTGCTTCCACAACTCGTTGAAAAAATAAATCATACGTATGCTCAGCACGGGCTATATGTTCGAGCTTCTGATCTGTTAGTCGTTCGCAAGCAAGCTGCAGACATATTCGTTCGATAAGCATTTTTGTTTCGATTAAATCTCGTTTTTCCCGATTTCCTTGCAAAATAAACGAACTGAGTAGTTGAATGAGCTGATGGTCACCAAACGGTTTCATAAATGTTCCTTCACCGCGGCGCGTTTCGATTAATCCAAGCAACTCCAACGCTCGCAACGCTTCACGAACGGAAGAGCGACCGACTCGTAATCGGTCAGCTAACTCTCGTTCCGAAGGCAATCGATCCCCTGGTTGAAGTCCTGCTTCTTCAATCATGCGATGAATTTGCCAAAACGTTTCAATGTACACTTTAGAAGTAGTCATCGGTGTTCTCACCTGCAATCAAAGCTAATTGTCGTGTTCGCTTTTCTACATCTTTTGGATCAACAATCACTTGAGCCACTCCTGTTTCGATTGCTGCCTTTGCCACAGCAGCAGCAACTGCTGGAGCGACGCGCGGATCGAACGGAGCAGGAATCACATAATCCGCACGCAACTCATCTTCTGCAATTAAATGTGCTATTGCTTCAACTGCCGCTATTTTCATTTTTTCGTTAATTTGTTTTGCACGCACATCAAGCGCTCCTCTGAAAATACCTGGAAATGCTAACACGTTATTCACTTGATTCGGATAATCAGAACGTCCTGTGCCAACAACCGTTGCCCCTGCTTGCAACGCTTCTTCCGGCATAATTTCTGGCGTCGGGTTTGCCATTGCAAAAATAATGGCATCGCGATTCATTGTTTCCACCATGCTAGCTGTCAACGCTCCTGCAACAGACACACCAATGAATACATCTGCCCCAACGATCACTTCCTGTAACGTACCCGCTTTTTTCTCAGCATTTGTCCATTGAGCAATTTCATGTTTTATCTCATTCATTCCATATGGACGTCCTTCGTAAATCGCTCCTTTTGAATCGCACATAATCATATGTTTCACACCATAACAACGAAGCAACTTCATAATCGCAATTCCTGCCGCTCCTGCCCCGTTAATAATGATTTGAATATCTTCTATTTTTTTATTTACTAGCTTCAACGCATTGACTAAGCCAGCGACTGTCACGATCGCTGTTCCATGTTGGTCGTCATGAAAGACAGGGATATTCATTTCTTCTTTTAATCGTTCTTCAATCATAAAACAATGTGGAGCTGCAATGTCTTCTAAGTTAACGCCACCAAACGTTGGCTCAAGCAGTTTGACCGTTTGAATGATTTGTTCCACGTCTGATGTATTTAAGCAAATTGGAAATGCATCAACTCCAGCAAAACTTTTAAAAAGCACAGCCTTTCCTTCCATGACCGGCAGTGCCGCTTCTGCTCCAATGTTCCCAAGTCCTAATACCGCGCTCCCATTCGATACAACAGCTACTGTATTCGCTTTCAACGTATAATCGTATATTTTGTTCGGTTCATGATGGATAACTTTGCACGGCTCTGCTACACCGGGAGAATAAGCCAAGCTTAAATCGTAAGCATTTTTTAACGGTACTTTCGCTTTTATTTCTAGTTTTCCTTGATAACGCCCATGCATATGAAGCGCTTCTTCAAACAACGACACTAACAATCCCCCCACAAAGTGGTCGCTACTGGTCTGACCACTTAACTTCTATAAAAATATAATAAAAATGAAAAATAGTAAAGCATTTTTATTTCACGACGACATTCCCATTCCCTAACAGTGCCTTTAACTGTTCGATACATTCATCGGTTGGAGATACAGCATATTCATGAGAAAGTTGTACTTTTTTTCGTTCTTTTTCGTAATACAAAATAACAGGTGCATATCCACGATAGGCGATGAATATATCTTTCAACTGCTGTAACACAGCTGATGACGCATGTTGCTCATCAACTTTTACATAAACGCATACCGGTTTCCCCACTTGTTGTACAATAAGATGCCAACCGCTCGGTCGCTGCTCTATTTTTCCTTCCATATACAGTACGCTGCCTTGTTGCAATAAAGCATGAAACCGCCTATAGCTCGTTGGAAATACAATTGCGTGCCACTCATCACTATCGTCACAAATCGTAGCAAACACCATTTCTTCCCCTTTTTTTGTCCGCTTTTTCGTCACCTCCTCAACATATACAATCACTTTTCCGTCCTTCGCTCTTTCTATGATCCATTCATACATACGTTTTGCCCCCCACATCGAATAAAAATGGGCAAATGATTCAACAGGATGAGGGGACACATATACATTGAGCCATTGTTTCTCATATTTCAGCTGATCGATAAGCGATAGCGGTTCAACATGAACGTATTTTGGTCGTACATTCAGAGGGAGATTCATCAACTCTGCATGCTCAATCGCAACGTCAATACTTGCATAAAGCGTGGCTCGATCGATATGAAATTCATCAAAACAGCCAGAAAAAATAAGTGCTTCGACTATTTTTCTTTGTGAAGACTCGATGCGTAGTCGAGAAACAAAATCAAAAAAATCGGAAAACGGACGTTTTTGACGCTCGCGAATCATTTGTTTGACAAAGGCGAAACTCACTTGTTTAATTGCTAACAGCCCAAAGCGAATGCCGTTTTCATCAACGGTAAAATGTTCTTCACTTCGTCCGATGGAAGGAGGAAGTAAACGTATTCGTTTTTTCCGAAGTTCATATACACATTGCATCATTTTCTCTTTTTGTCCGCTTACGTTTGTTAATAATGTTGCATAAAAATCGAGCGGATAATGCGCTTTAATATACGCCAACATATATGCGATGTAGCTATATGCTACCGCATGGCTGCGGTTAAACCCATACCCAGCAAAACGAACGATGATCTCATACAATTCGTTTGCGATATGGGCAGCGTATCCATTTTGTATACATCCTTCAATAAAACGCTTTTTTTCTTTTTCCATTTGCCCAATGTCTTTTTTACTTATTGCCCGGCGTAATAAATCAGCATCTGCTAATGAAAAGTTCGCCATTTGTTGAGCAATTTTCATAATTTGTTCTTGATAAACGATGACGCCATATGTCGACTGCAAAATCGATTGCAAATCATCATGCATGTAACGAATCGGTTCGCGACCATGTTTACGAGAAATATATGTCGGAATTTGATCCATCGGTCCTGGACGAAATAAAGCGTTCACTGCAACAATATCTTCAAACGTTGTCGGTTGTAATTCGCGCAATACCCGCTTCATTCCTTCTGATTCAAGCTGAAACACGCCAAATGTGTCCCCTTCACTTAAAAGCACATACGTTTGTTCGTCGTCAAGCGGCACATTTTCAAACCGTAAGCGATGACCTGTACGCTGCTCAATGCTTTGAACCATTTGCTCGATCATCGTTAAATTTTTAAGGGCAAGTAAATCGAATTTTAATAATCCTAGTCGTTCAAGCGCATCCATCGCATATTGCGTCACATATGTTGTCGTTTGCCCACTTTGGAGAGGAACCACATCGGTTAATGGACGTGGGCTAATAACAATGCCAGCAGCATGAACGGACGTATGCTTCGGTAATCCTTCAATTCGTTGTGCAACGTAATGCCATGGTCGCGTATGATTGAGGGTTCCAGTTGCTAATGTTTGTTGAATTTCTTGTTCATCGACATCAAAAATACGACTAACTTCACGAATAGCAGAACGCATCCCGAAAGTCCCGAACGTAATAATTTGTGCAACGTGATCGGCTCCGTATTTTTGCTCAATGTAACGAATCACTTCTTCACGACGGTCATCTGCAAAATCGATATCAATATCGGGAAGAGATAAACGGGCTGGATTTAAAAAACGCTCAAACAAAAGCCCATATTTTAATGGGTCCACTTGTGTAATTCCGAGTATGTAAGCGACAAGCGAACCTGCAGCTGACCCGCGTCCTGGTCCTGTGAGTATACCTTGTTCACGCGCAAAACGAACAAAATCAGCAACAATTAAAAAATAGTCACTAAAATTCATCTGTTGAATGATTTGCAGTTCATATTGTAATCGAGTAACATATGCTTCTGGGCGATCAGGAAAGCGTTTTGTGAATTGCTCCCAACACCACGTTTGCAAATATTCGTCAGCTGTTTTCCCCGAAGGAACAGGATAGCGCGGCATAAACCATTTTTTAGACTCAAACGTCACATTGCATCGCTGTGCAATACGCACCGTCTCCTCGATGGCTTCACGATACATTGAAAATAAAGAGACCATTTCATCTGCGCTTTTTAAATCGTATTCATTTGTTGAAAAGCGCGGACGGCTTGGGTCATTCATTTTCTTTCCGTGTTTCATCGCAAGCAAACACTCACATGCAAGCGCATCTTCTTTATAGATGTAACGTACATCGTTTGTTGCGACAAGTGGAATGTTCCATCGTTTACTATATTCAAGAAGTAGCGGCCACAAATATTCTTGTTCTTGTAAGCCGTGTCGCTGCACATTTATATAAAAATCGCCGCGTTGAAATAGCTTCGCGTACGTTTGAACGAGCGTTTCTGCTTGACCGATTTCTCCGTTCAGCAAATGCTGCTCCACTCTTCCATGTACTCCGCTTGTCATACCGATTAATTCGCTCGTGTAGCGGGATAAGTCACATAAAGAAATGCCCTTCCCGTCATTTAATTGAACGGCTGTAGCAATATGGACAAGTTGACGATATCCGTCGTTATTTTTCGCTAACAACACGAGCTGATCTATATAACCATGTTCATCCGTGACTGTTGCTATCATACCGATAATTGGCTTTATTCCATGTGCTTGACACATCTCATAAAAAGAAATAGTGCCGTACAACACATTTTCATCCGTTAATGCGATCGCTGGAAATTGAAGATCGCGTGCACGTGTGACAAGCTCCTCGATTTTGACCGTACTACTTAATAAACTATAGCCACTTCGCACTTGTAGATGGATAAACGACAATGTGTCTCCCACCTTTTCTATTTTTTTCTATTATAAGCTCTGTAAAAACTGAAAAGCAAAACATACGTTGTTCGTTTGTCCCATATACATAGTATACAGAAGGAGTGAGCAAGATGGAGATGAAAACAGCGTTTTTACCTGCTTTTATTCAAAGCTATTTCATTGCTTTAGGCGTGTTAGTTGGAGGGGCGTTAATCGGTGGATTCGGGGCTTTTTTGTCTGGCGAACCGCCGCTGACGATGATGTACCGATTTGCAAGCAGTTTAAAAATTTGGGCGCTAATTGCAGCCATTGGTGGCACGTTTGATACGTTTTATAGCGTTGAACGTGGATTTTTCCAAGGAGAAATACGGGATGTCATTAAACAATTTTTACTCATTTTATCGGCAACTGGTGGCGCGCAAACAGGTATGACATTCATTCGCTGGTTTACGCAGGAGCATGGCGCATGAGAGTTCCACCATACTCACGCGATCCAGGATGGCAACGCTTTTTCGCTGGAGCGGCAATTGGAACAATTATCAGCTGGATCGTTTTCACACAAATTTTTGGCATTTTACAAGAAAAACAAGTGCGTCAACTGAAAACACAACAAGAAATTATTGCCCAGTTAAAACATGATTTAAACATTTGGCAACAAGATTACATTCAGCTAAACAAAGAAAATAAAAAGCGACTGACAATTCAATCAATTGATGTGAAAATCATTAACGCCCAATCGTATGGCATCGATACGTACACAACCTTCCGCATTGAAGAAGATATAAAAAGAGATATTCAACATATAACGGCCAAAGATATCGAAACAGTATATAAAAGTAAAGAGCTATTAAAAAAAGCAATTGAAAATAAAACGTACATTATCGACAATCGAACGTACCATCTCGATATCGAGACAATTTTGTTTTTTACAAATATATCAATAGAATTAAAATTAAAGCAACAGTAGAAAGCATCCTACTGTTGCTTGCACACTTCGTTTAAATCTGCCAATACGTGTTCAACTTCTTCCCACGAATAAATAGATGCGCCTGCGGCTAACGGATGACCACCGCCATGATATTTTTTCGCCACTTCATTGACGATCGGGCCTCTTGAACGAAGACGGACACGAATTTGATCATCTTCTTCTACAAAAAACACCCACGCTTTTATTCCTTCAATATTTCCAAGCACACTCACGAGTTGAGAAGCTTCTGATGGCGTTACATCATATTGTTTTAACAACTCTTTTGTTAATATAATATGAGCCACTCCATGTTCGGATAGCTCGAAATTTTGCAGCACATATCCGCTTAAATGTGCAATCGATAATTTTGTCCGATACAGTTGATCATATAAATCGACAAACGAAAACCCATATTCAACTAGTTCGCTTGCATATTTAAATGTTTTCGGATTTGTACTTGGAAAAAGGAAACGGCCTGTATCACCAACAATGCCCGCATAAATAAGCCGAGCAGCTTCTTTCGTTAAAACGAGACCATGTTCTTTTCCAATTAAGTATAACTCATAAATCATTTCGCTAACGGAACTTGCATTTGTATCTACCCATAAGATGTCACCGTATGGATCTTCATTTGGATGATGGTCGATTTTAATAATTTTTTTCCCTAGCTTATAGCGTTGATCACATACGCGCTCTTCATTTGCTGTATCGCAAACGATCACAAGCGCATCGTTATACATTTCATCCGAAACGACATCCATTTTACGTAAAAATTCAAGCGATGGTTCGTCTTTTCCAACTGTATATACTCGTTTTTCTGGAAATGAAGCTTGAATAAGTTCGGCTAATCCTCCCTGTGAACCGTACGCATCGGGGTCTGGTCGAACGTGCCGATGAATAATAATCGTATCAAATTGTCGAATATGATCAATAATTTCCAAAACTTTTTGTTCCATGGCGCTTCTCCCTTTTTTTCTCCATTAAAACATATTTTATTATGATTCGAAAAGATGTAAAATAATCACGCAACGATTTTTTATGTTGGAGGATTGGATATGCCAATATTTGTTATACTTATCGTTTTTTCGCTTTCGTTTTATTTGTATTACAAAATAAAATATTTCCGCAGTAAAAAACCGATGGAGCGAAAATGGATTAGCGCAAAATCAAGCATTGCGCTTGGCTCATTTGTATTTTTCTTTGCGATCAACCAATTTTTCATTCATCAGTCAACGGTATCTCTCATCGTTGGCATTGTGTTTCTTCTCGTCGGTGCAGGAAGCATTTGGGCAGGTTACCGTGCCCATCGCTATTATTTTCCGCTTGCGGTAAAAGAAGCGGAAGAAACGAAATAGGCTGCCGTACGCAGCCTATTGTCGTTCAAGCAATTGACACATCATTAACGCTTTTCCGACTAGCGTCCCTTCATTAAACACTTCAACGTCAACCTTCCCAAATTTACGTCCAATTTCTAGCAATTTCGGCTTAATATCGATGACGCTATCAATTTGGACGGGTTTAATAAAGTAAATGGTAATGTTCTCTACAACAAGATCGCCTCGCTTATGTAAACGAAGCGCACGCGTAGCCGCCTCGGTTACAATCGTCGTAAATACACCGTATGATAATGTTCCTAAATGATTTGTCATTTGCGGAGTAATGTTACAACGAAAAACACCATCAGCTGTTTCCGTTAAAAACTGGGTGGTTACAATATCATCAATCGTCTCGCCAACTTGTGGCTGACGCTGAACCATTTGTAACGCTTTTAATACGTCTTGGCGACTAATAATTCCTTGAAGTCGATTGTACTCATCGACAACCGGCAACACTTCAATTCCTTCCCATACCATCATATGCGATGCGGAAGCGACTGACGTCTTCCCACTGACCGTAATCGGATGTTTCGTCATCACTTTTTCAATCGACACGTCACGCTCATATCCCATAATATCTTTTGCCGTCACGATTCCTTGTACTTTTAATTGTTGATCGATGACCGGAAAACGACTATGCTTCGTTTCACGATTCAGTTCATACCATCGCTCGATTGGATCTGTCACATACAAATATGCCGTTTTTTCAAATGGCGTCAAAATATCTTCAACGAGAACAATTTCTTTTTTAATTAACTGGTCATAAATGGCACGGTTAATCATCGTCGCAACCGTAAACGTGTCGTAACTTGTCGAAATAATCGGTAGTTGCCGCTCATCCGCTAATTTTTTCACATGTTCTTCTGTATCAAAACCACCTGTAATGAGCACGCCCGCCCCAGCTTCAAGCGCTAATTCGTGCGCTTTTGTTCGGTTCCCAACGATCAACAAATTACCTGCACCTGTATAACGCATCATCGCTTCAAGTTTCATCGCACCGATGACGAATTTGTTTAATGTTTTATGTAATCCTTCTTTTCCTCCGAGCACTTGCCCATCAACGATATTGACAACTTCGGCATACGTCAACTTTTCAATATTTTCTTTCTTTTTTTGTTCAATTCGAATCGTTCCGACTCGCTCAATTGTGCTCACATATCCTTTTGTTTCAGCGTCTTTAATGGCACGATAAGCTGTTCCTTCGCTTACCCCCATTTCTTTTGCGATTTGGCGAACGGATATTTTTTCTCCAATCGGTAAGCTCTCGATATATTGCAAAATTTGTTCGTGCTTCGTAATTGTCAAGTTGCCCCACCCTTTTTCGACAGTTTCTTACTCTTATTATAAGGGTGTGCATGATCGCATTCAACGAACGTTTTCACAGTTCAATACTTTCCCCAACATGCAAGACGCGCCCAACGCCCTCAATCATCGACACAAACTGCTGTGGATCTTGTTGAATGACAGGGAATGTATTGTAATGAATTGGAATAACCGTTTTTGCCTTTAACCATTCCGCGGCAATCGCTGCATCCTCTGGTCCCATCGTAAAATTATCTCCGATTGGTAAAAAAGCAACATCGATATCATTCATTTCCCCAATAAGTTTCATATCAGAAAATAACGCTGTATCTCCGGCATGATAAATCGTTTTTCCTTCTGCATAGAATAAAATGCCACTTGGCATTCCTGTATAAACAATCGTTTCGTTTTCTTCTACATAGCTAGAACCGTGAAACGCTTGCGTCAATTTTACTTTGCCGAACTCAAACGTAAATGATCCACCGATGTGCATCGGATGAGTCCGAACACCTTTCCAGCTTAAATATGTAGCTAATTCATAAGGAGCAATAACAAGCGCATCATTTTGCTTTGCTAATGCAACTGTATCACCAACATGATCATTATGGCCATGTGTTAATAAAATAACGTCGACATGAACGTCCTCTGCTTTTAAATCTGTTAGTGGATTTCCTGTAATAAAAGGATCAATGAAAATCGTTTTTCCGTTCGTTTCAATTTTTACAGCTGAATGTCCGTGGTAAGTCAGTTTCATGTTTCATTCTCCTCGTATAGTATGTTTAGAAAGATTTTTAAATCGAATTTCCAGTTGGATATGCTCCTTGACAATCGCATATGTGTAAGTGACTTGCCCACGGGGGAGGGGCGCGCCCCTCCCCCGTGGATGGCACTACATCGGGGTTGGACTTTTCGCGATGTTCTTGGATAATGGTCTTAGGATCATCGG
>NZ_JBTZSY010000015.1:0-56114 GCF_054815885.1 Anoxybacillus sp. TBDG-1 | reverse complement strand
TATTAGGCACGCCGCCAGCGTTCGTCCTGAGCCAGGATCAAACTCTCCATAGAAAAGTTATCCTTAGCTTTCATACGCTTTTCGCTTCGTTCAGTTTTCAAGGAACATCTTCGTCAAACGATGGCTTGGTTATTTTAACATTTCTTTTTTTTATTGTCAATCAATTTTTTCTATCGTCAGTCGTTTTTTCGTCGCTGACGACGTTTATTAATTTAACATACGTTTTATTTTATTGTCAACAATATTTTTCAAAAAAATGTTCTCGTTTATTCATTGTTCATATCGTGTTATTTCTTGCATAAGATGGTCATAAAAAGGACAAGGGGGGACGAATATTGAAGTTTTTTTATATACTCGACGGAAAAAAAATTAAAAAATGGCTTCTCATTATATCAATCGCCTTTGTCACAGCCTCTATTTTGTACATTCAGCAGCTCGCAAATGAATCTGTATTTTCGACTGATCCTGGGCCGAAAGCCATCTACAAAGTCGAAAATAAAAAAAATGAACTCGCCTTGACGTTTGACATTAGTTGGGGAGAAACAAATGCCATACCTATTTTGAGCGTATTAAAAAAACACGGGATAAAAGCTACATTTTTTCTATCTGCTTCTTGGGCTGAACGCCACCCGCGCATCGTAAAAAAAATCATGGACGATGGACACGAGATCGGGAGTATGGGCTATGAATACAAAAATTATACTGAACTAGAGCGTGGGAAAATTATTCGCGACTTAGCACAAGCTAAAAAAGTATTTGACACGTTAGGCATTAAGCACGTTCCCTTTCTGCGTGTACCGACAGGAAATTTTAATAAAGATGTCTTAAAAGTTGTTCATTCTTTCGGTCATACTGTCGTTCATTGGAGTATTGATTCAAGAGATTGGCTCAATCCTGGGGTGAACACAATTGTCGAAAATGTCACACAAAATACAAAAGGCGGAGATATTGTATTGCTTCATGCCTCAGATTCAGCAAAACAAACCGCTCAAGCATTAGAACAAATCATTACATGGATGAAAAAAGAAGGGTATAAAAGCGTGCGAATATCTGACCTTGTGAACAACGCTGATATAAAAAGCAAAGAAATAAAATGAGGCTTGCAGCCTCATTTTATTTACGTAAAAGCTTATGCAAAATAAGCAATTGATACGCATTACAAATTAATAAAGGGAACAGCATTAAATACAACCAATTTTCTTCGTTAATTCGTAATACTGGAAACCACTCAATGACCGTCACAACAACCATAAAAAATAATGCAGGAACAAACGCTTCTTTATTTGTTTCACGCATTTTTACGTATGCAACAATGAGTCCAAACAGAAAAATAAATAAAGCAACTAGCACATAGCTAACAAGCGATTCTCCCTCCTTAGCAAACAGTTGATAACGGAAATAAACGAGATCAAATAAAACGAAAGCAATGAGAACGATTTGTACAGCATTCCATAATCCAACCGAACGAAAAATTCCGAGACCAAAACGATGAATTGTTAAATATGCAAAAAAACCCATTTGACTAATGACGCTAAAAATGAAACCAACACCAATCAACCAAACGAGAACAGATAAAATTTCTTTTATCTCAAACGATATGAAAAGATGTGCGTATTCATTCCATTTCACAGCGAACCCAACAATCCCCGTACTTATTCCGCCAACAAACAATGTAGAAAAAAACAATTGAACCCACTTTCGACTGTTCACTTATGCACCCTCCACTTCTCAATATCCCTCTCAAAATTCTATCAACGAAATCAGAAAAATGCTAGCGAATATTTTTGCAAAGAACATTGAATATTAACAGTAAGGAAACTTGTTGAAAGGGGCTCTTAATTATGAATCGGACATTTTTGCTCCTCGCATTTAGTTTTGTATTAGCGCTCACAGGGTGCGCTCAACAAGAAAAAACCCCTGCACAACCTGATTACGATCAAACGAAAAAAATGGTCGTTGATATTTTAAAAACGGATGAAGGGAAAAAAGCGATTCAAGAAGTGATGGGTGATGAAAAAGTAAAACAGCAGCTCGTCATGGACCAAGAAGTTGTAAAAAAAACGATTGAGGAAACGTTAACTTCAGACAAAGGAAAAGCGTTTTGGAAAAAAGCATTTGAAGACCCAAAGTTCGCTCAAAATTTCGCGAAAAGCATGAAAGAAGAACATGAAAAATTATTGAAAGCGCTAATGAAAGACCCTGAATATCAAGCAATGGTCGTTGAAATTATGCAAAACCCAGAAATGAAAAAATTAATACAAACAGAGATGAAAAACAAGGATTTTCGCGCCCATTTGCAAAAAGTGATTACAGAGACATTTAGCAGCCCGCTATTTAAAGCAAAAATTGAAGATATTCTTATGAAAGCAGCAGAAGAAATGCAAGGCGGCAAGAAAAAGCCTGATCAAGAGGGGTCGAGCGAGGATCAAACAGCATAAGGGTGTCCTTCGATTACTGGGACACCCTTTGTAAATACATATGCACAATCCATCATCAAAGAAAGACGCCACTTCATTGTAACTTTGCGATAATTTTTTTAGCAATATCCATATACACTTTTCCAATTGGATGATCTTCTCCATATACAGAAGGAGCAAAATCATCATCGTTCCAATTCGGTTGTCCAAGCGGTAATTGCCCAAGTAAATCCGTCTGTAATTCTTGTGCTAATTTTTGTCCACCGCCTTTTCCAAAAATATATTCCTTTTCACCTGTTGTTTTACTTTCAAAATACGACATATTTTCGATGACACCAACAACCTCGTGATTTGTCCGAACCGCCATCGCTCCCGCTCTCGCCGCAACAAACGCAGCGGTTGGATGAGGGGTTGTCACGATGATTTCTTTCGATGTTGGAAGCATTGTATGGACATCTAATGCTACATCACCCGTTCCTGGAGGTAAGTCTAATAATAAATAATCTAATTCGCCCCATTCCACCTCATCAAAAAAGTTTTTTAGCATTTTGCCAAGCATCGGCCCACGCCAAATAATCGGTGAGTTATCTTCTACAAAAAAGCCCATCGAAATAACTTTCACACCAAACCGTTCAACCGGAATAATTTTCTCTCCACGAACAACTGGACGTTCTGTAATACCCATCATGTCTGGTACACTAAATCCATAAATGTCAGCGTCAATTAACCCGACTTTTTTCCCAAGTCGAGCAAGTGAAACGGCTAAATTAACTGATACAGTCGACTTTCCTACTCCACCTTTTCCACTTGCAATTGCTAAGTAAATAGGTTCATTTGTTGCACGTTCTTCTAACGGCAATTGAGCAAAACGGAGCCCAACAGAAGATGCTCCTGCGTCTTTTAAACGTTCTACAACAGTTTGTTGTACTTGAAGTTGTTCTCCCGTTCCTGTTTTAGCTAAAGCAATTTTTACGCTCACTAACCCCTTTTCTTTGTTTATTTTGACTTCTTGAATTGCTCCTGTTTCTTTAAACGTTTTTTTCAAAAAAGGGTCGTAAATCGTTTCGAGCAGCTCCACAACTTGTTTTTCTGTCAACATCGCGCCTCACCAATCCTTATGTATTCGGTTTCACACTTTCAATATAACATAATTTTCTGTAATAAAAAAATGAATCCTTCTCATTCAGAAGGATCCCGTTCGTTTGACACGTAACGTAAAATGCCTTTGTAAATCGAAGCGGCAAGCTTTTCTTGATACGATGAAGACGCTAGCAGTTTTCGTTCTTCCTCATTTGATAAAAAACCAATCTCAACTAAAGCCCCTGGCTTTTTCGCCATTTTTAATAAGTACACGGTTTGAATAGGCTTCGCTAAGCGATGTGTATTTTCCAAGTTGACGCGAAGCTCTTGTTGAATAAACTTCGCTAATCGTACATTTTCCTCTAATGAAGGATAATAAAACACTTGTGCACCTCGCCATTTTGATGAAGGGATGGCGTTTAAATGAATACTAATAAAGAAATTTGCCTCTGACTCATTCACAAACTGGACTCGCTGTTGTAAGTCTTCTATTTTTCGTCGGCTATATCCCCTCGTTTGTTCATTCGCTAAATCGTAGTCCCCTTCTCTCGTCATTTGAACGAGCGCACCTTGCTGCTGCAAATAATCTCGTAATTTTAACGCTACATGTAGCGCGATTTCTTTCTCAAGAACATCCCCTCCAACTGCTCCCCCGTCAGGTCCCCCATGCCCTGGATCAAGAATGATAATTTTTCCTGATAACGGTAAACTCCACGCTTTCCAAGAGTGATCATGAAGTACGTAAAACTGTAAAAAAAGGACAAAAAAAACAAAAAAAACAACAATACGTATTTTCATCCCTTCTCCTCCCCACTATTTATGTTATATGGGACAAGGGAAGAATTTAGAACCGTCATTTTAAACGAAGGCGTTGACGACGAAGCCCTTTTTCGATTCCTTCTTTCCACCATCCATCGATGTAACGGGCACATGCATCGTACATGTCATCTCCGTATTCTTTCATACGGTCATACAATTCATCAATGAGTTGCATATATTCATCGATACAACGTCTTCTGACCGTTTCCTTTGACTCACCATAATGTATAAAGCGGCTATAATGCGCTCCGATCAAATACGCTTCAATCGCCACATCGATACATATCGTTTCCATGACCTCAGAAACAATGATGTATTGTTGCCAATACGTGCGCACAAGTCTACATAATTCACGATAAGAAAGATCCCGCAATACATTTCGCTCATAAGCAAGCTGTTTTTCTAACTTTTTTATTGTAAACGATGTAAGTACTCCCACTTAGCTGTCCCTCCTCATACATATTGTTCGCATGAACAAGAGGGACATACAAAAAAAAATCTCGGCAAATAGTTGCCGAGATTTGTTGAGATGATTAACGTTTTGAGAATTGTGGTGCACGACGAGCGCCTTTAAGACCGTATTTTTTACGCTCTTTCACACGAGAGTCGCGCGTTAATAATCCTGCACGTTTTAATGTTTGACGGTATTCAGGGTCAACTTGTAACAACGCACGAGCGATACCATGACGGATTGCGCCTGCTTGACCTGTAAATCCACCGCCGCTTACGTTTACTAATACATCATAGCTACCGAATGTTTCTGTTAAAACGAGCGGTTGTTTGACAACTTCAACTAAAGATTCATATGGAACATAATCACGAATATCACGACCATTTACGATAATGCGTCCTTCACCTGGAACGAGACGCACACGCGCAACTGAACTTTTGCGACGGCCTGTGCCGTAGTATTGTACCTGTGCCAAAATAATGCCCTCCTTTGATCAATTATCCGCGAAGTTCATAAACTTCTGGTTTTTGTGCTTGATGCGGATGTTCACTTCCGCGATAAACGTGCAATTTTTTGAACATTTGACGACCAAGGCTACCTTTTGGAAGCATGCCGCGAATGGCTTTTTCAAGCATTTGCTCTGGGTAATTTGCGCGCATTTCAAGAGCTGTTCTTACTTTTAATCCGCCTGGATGTAAGCTGTGACGGTAGTATAATTTGTTTGTTAATTTCTTACCTGTTAATTCAACTTTTTCTGCGTTGATGATGATCACATGATCACCTGTGTCAACATGCGGTGTGTAAGTTGGTTTATGTTTACCGCGCAAAATTGCAGCAACTTCGCTAGCAAGACGTCCTAACGTTTTGCCTTCTGCATCAACAACGTACCATTTACGTTCTACTTCATTTGGCTTCGCCATATACGTACGCATTTGTTTTCCCTCCTAAAATAAAAAATGAACAAGCGATATTTATTTCAACACGATTAATTTCCGGGGCTAATCGTGGGTTTAAAATACATACCATATGATATAATATCTCTTCTATAACCCAATGTCAAGAAAATGTTACACCTGGATTAGTTGTCATACGAAACGTGCCATAAATAAAGACCATGACCCGGTGCAGTCTTTCCTGCAGCATTGCGATTTTTTTGTTCCAAAATCGCCTTTATCTCTTCAGCACGCCGTTTCCCACGTCCGACTTCTAACACCGTCCCAACGATAATACGAACCATATTGTACAAAAAACCGTTGCCAACAAAACGAAAGATCAATTCTTTGTCTTGTGGAATGACTTCCGCCTCATAAATTGTGCGAACTTTATCTTCTATTTCCGTTTTTGCTGAACAAAAACTCGTGAAATCATGCGTTCCGATTAAATAATGAAGTGCTTCGTTCATGTTCGTTACATTAAGTTGATACGGATAGTGATATACATAATGACGCAAAAACACGTTTTTCTCTCCCGTCCAGACGCGGTAACGATATTCTTTCTTTTTCACGCTAAATCGCGCATGAAAGGAAGGCGATACTTCACTTGCCTCTTTGACAATGATGTCATCAGGAAGAAGTACATTTAACGCTTTGGACCATCTTTCATCAGGAATCGCAAGCGGTGTATCAAAATGAATAACTTGTCCATATGCATGAACGGTGGCATCCGTTCGTCCTGACGCATATACGCGAACAAATTGTCCTTTATGGATGGTCGAGAGCGCACGCTCAAGCTCTCCTTGTACAGTTCGCTTTTGTTGTTGAATTTGGTATCCTGCAAAATGCGTACCATCATACGCAATGATGCATTTGATTCTTCTCATGATGTTCGCTCCTTTTTATGAACGAAGTAACCATAACAAAACAGCCAATAAGCCAAGTAAAAGCATAAAAGCCGTATCTATGCGTCTCCACGTCAACTCGCGCCATTTCGTTCGACCGTTCCCGCCACGGTATCCGCGCACTTCCATGGCAACAGCTAGCTCTTCTGCCCGTTTAAATGCGCTAATGAATAGCGGAACAAGCAACGCCGTCATCGCCTTCATTCGTTCTGACAGCGGTCCGCTTGAAAAATCGACACCGCGAGCCATTTGAGCTTTCATAATCTTCTCAGTTTCTTCCATCAATGTTGGAATAAAACGAAGAGAAATCGACATCATTAACGCTAGCTCATGAACAGGTATATTCCACTTTTTTAATGGTGAAAGTAATGATTCCATCCCATCGGTCACTTCAATCGGCGTCGTTGTTAACGTCACTAGCGTTGTAACAACGATAAGAAGCAAAAAGCGTAAAGAAATAAACGCCCCTTGCTGGATCGCTTTGTCGTACACTTCGATCCCAAGCCATTGAAAAACGACATCCCCTTCTTTTGTTAGCAGTACGTGAAGAAGAAATGTAAACACAATGACCCATAAAACTGGTTTTAATCCTTTAATTATGAACGAAAACGGTATGCGCGATAAAAACAACAACGCACATGTAAAAAAAGTCAACACTCCATACGTCCATTCATTATTAGCAAGAAACACAATGAATACATATATAAACATAAGCAACAGTTTTGTGCGTGGATCAAGACGATGAATGAGAGAACCTCCAGGAACATACTTTCCGATAATCATACTATTCATCATATGCTCTTCACCCTAGTAAATAACGTTTGTAAGTTTTTAATGACGTCTTCCATCGTCAACCAAGGGGCATGAAACTGGACGCCAAATTTTTGTTCGATTGCCCGTTGCAACAAAACTGGTTCAGGGACATCTAGTCCAAGGCTTATTAAATCATCGACATGACGGAAAATATGTTCTGGTGCTCCTCTTCGCACAATTGTTCCTTGATGCATCACGATGATGTCATCCGCATAACGTGCTGCCTCTTCCATACTATGTGTAACAAGTACAATCGTCATATGTTTTTGCCGTTGAAGTTTTGCAAACATGTCCATCATTTCTTTTCGCCCACGAGGATCTAATCCCGCAGTAGGTTCATCTAACACGAGCACTTCTGGGTCCATTGCTAACACACCGGCAATAGCCACACGTCGCATTTGCCCACCACTTAAAGCAAATGGAGATTTATGTCGCACTTCTTCTGGCAATCCGACAAGTGCTAACCATTCTCCCACACGAGCTTTCGCTTCTTCCGCGTTCATACCAAAATTTATTGGTCCAAAACAAATATCTTTTTCTACCGTTTCTTCAAATAGCTGATGTTCAGGAAATTGAAAAACGATACCTACTTTTTTTCGTAAAGGCTTTAAATGTTTTTCTTTTTTTCCTGCTGTAATTGTGTAATTGCCAAGATGGATCGTCCCTTTTGTCGGTTGAAGTAAACCATTTAAATGTTGCAAAAGGGTTGACTTTCCCGATCCTGTATGACCAACAACAGCTACGTATGAACCGTTAGGAATATCCATATGAATATCGTACAGCGCCCGCTTTTCGAAAGGGGTATTTATTTGGTAGCGATGTTCGACATCGCGGAATACAATGTCCATAATTCACTCACCAACCCCTCTATTGTCAAATGATCGGTTGTAATTGGAATGTAACTTTCCTTCAACCGCCGACTTAGTTGGAGCGAAAATGGTAAGTCTAACCCTATCTCTTCCAACTTCGACCCATACGCAAAAATATGTTTAGGCGTTCCTTCTAATGCAATCTTTCCTTTATTCATGACAATCACTCGATCAGCTTTTGCCACTTCATTTAAATCATGAGTAATTGAAATAACAGTCATATCGCGTTCACGACGAAGCGATTGCATCACTTGAAGCACTTCTTTTTTTCCTCTCGGATCAAGCATCGATGTCGCTTCGTCTAAAATGATAATATTCGGTTCAAGAGCGATGGCGCTCGCGATCGCCACACGTTGTTTTTGTCCACCTGACAGACGATGTGGTTCTTCATTAATAAAATTTTCCATTTCTACTTTTTTTAGCGCTTCGTTTATGCGCTTTACCATTTCATTTTTTTGTACGCCACGATTTTCAAGACCAAAGGCGACGTCATCTTGAACCGTCGTTCCAACAAACTGGTTATCCGGGTTTTGAAAAACGATGCCTAATTGCTCTCGAACATCCCATACTGTTTCTTCATTTAACGGGATGCCACATACGTGAATCGCTCCACTTGTCGGTGGCAATAAACCGATTAATAGCTTAGCAAGGGTTGACTTTCCCGATCCGTTATGACCAACAATTGTTACCCATTCACCCTTATACACTTGAAACGAAACGTTTTGTAAAGCATATGTTTTTTCGTTTGCATATTGAAAACTTACATGTTCCACACGTAATGCAACTTCCACAACTCTCTCCTCATCTCTTCTGAATTTTCTTACTCTCTACTCTACTACAAAAAAAGAAACAAAAAAAGGGCATAGATCCAGTTCAAAAACTGTCTCGCCCTTGTAAAAACGTATTAAACTAGTTCAATAATGACCATTGGCGCACCGTCACCGCGGCGTGGTCCAAGTTTCATAATGCGTGTGTAACCACCTTGACGGTCTTGGTAACGCGGTGCGATGTCGCTAAACAATTTTTGAATTGCATCCTGACCTGTTTCTGTGTTTGCGACTTCTTTGCGTACGAATGCAGCAGCTTGGCGACGTGCATGCAAATCGCCACGCTTTCCTAATGTAATCATTTTTTCTACAACAGAACGCAACTCTTTTGCACGAGCTTCTGTTGTTTCAATTCGCTCATTAATGATTAAGTCTGTCACTAAGTCACGAAGCAACGCTTTACGTTGAGAGCTTGTGCGTCCTAATTTTCTGTAAGACATGTGATGTCCCTCCTTTATTTCACTTTTAACATGAAAATGCCTAGTTAACCAAACGCTTAACTAGTCATCTTTACGTAAGCTTAATCCTAGCTCTTCTAACTTCGCCTTTACTTCTTCAAGCGACTTGCGGCCTAAGTTGCGCACTTTCATCATATCTTCTTCTGTTTTTTGCGCAAGCTCTTGTACTGTGTTAATGCCAGCACGCTTTAAGCAGTTGTACGAACGAACAGAAAGATCAAGCTCTTCAATTGTCATCTCGAGCACTTTTTCTTTTTGATCTTCTTCTTTTTCGATCATGATTTCAGCGTGTTGCGCTTCATCTGTTAAGTTCACAAAAATATTCAAGTGCTCTGTTAAAATTTTTGCCCCCAGTGAGATTGCTTCTTTCGGGCCGATGCTACCATCTGTCCACACGTCGATCGTTAACTTGTCGTAATTTGTCATTTGACCGACGCGCGTATTCTCGACTTGGTAAGATACGCGCGATACCGGCGTATAAATGGAATCGATCGGGATAACACCTATCGGTTGATCCTCGCGCTTGTTAGCGTCAGCTGGTGTATACCCACGTCCGCGTTTTGCTGTCATTCTCATCCGTAAGCGACCGTCTTTTGCTAACGTAGCGATATGAAGGTCTGGATTGAGAATTTCTACATCGCTATCGTGAGTAATATCGGCAGCTGTAACGACTCCTTCACCCTGTACATCAATCTCAAGCGTCTTTTCTTCGTCCGAATAAATTTTTAGCGCTAGCTTTTTAATGTTTAAAATAATCGTTGTTACATCTTCCACGACGCCATCAATTGTTGAAAACTCGTGCAATACACCATCTATTTGAACAGATGTTACAGCGGCACCAGGGAGTGAGGATAACAGGATACGACGTAAGGAGTTACCCAAAGTTGTACCATATCCACGCTCAAGTGGTTCAACGACGAATTTGCCATATTTGGCATCCTCGCTGATTTCAACCGTTTCGATTTTCGGCTTTTCGATTTCCAGCATTCCTTTAACCCTCCTTCAAAACGTCGAAACCCCGATTAAACCGATGACAGCTCAATCGAAATTCCCCCATGAATAAGTTCCCGAATGTGCACAACAACTGTTTTTTATTTCCCTGTAACAATGACTATATCCCATTATTGACACATACGCAAATTCTATACAGAGAAATTAAACACGACGACGTTTTGGCGGACGGCATCCGTTATGTGGAACCGGTGTAACATCTTTAATTGCTGTAATTTCTAATCCAGCCGCTTGAAGTGCACGAATTGCTGCTTCACGACCAGCACCCGGACCTTTTACGTTTACTTCAACAGTTTTCATGCCATGCTCTATTGACGCTTTTGCAGCAGCTTCTGCAGCCATTTGTGCAGCAAACGGAGTAGACTTACGAGAACCTTTGAAGCCTAATGCACCTGCACTTGACCAAGAAATTGCATTTCCATGAACGTCTGTAATTGTGACGATTGTGTTGTTAAAAGTCGAACGGATATGAGCGATACCAGATTCAATATTCTTTTTTACACGACGTTTACGCGTATTCGTTTTACGTGCCATTCGTTCACGAACCTCCTTTACTTAATTATTTTTTCTTATTGGCTACTGTACGACGTGGACCTTTACGTGTACGAGCGTTGTTTTTCGTATTTTGGCCACGAACTGGCAATCCGCGACGATGACGAAGACCACGGTAGCAACCGATCTCCATTAAACGTTTAATGTTTAAAGATACTTCACGACGGAGATCCCCTTCTACTTTTAAGCGATCTACGATTTCGCGAATTTTTCCTAATTCTTCTTCTGTTAAATCGCGAACACGAGTGTCTTCAGATACGCCAGCTTCTGCTAAGATTTTTTGTGCAGTTGCTTTACCGATTCCATAAATGTATGTTAATGAAATGACTACACGTTTGTCACGAGGAATATCTACACCTGCAATACGTGCCATGATTTGTACACCTCCTCAAGTTTTATCCTTGTTTTTGCTTATGCTTTGGATTTTCACAAATAACCATAACTTTTCCGCGTCTGCGAATGACTTTGCATTTTTCGCAAATTGGTTTTACAGATGGTCTAACCTTCATGTGAACTTACCTCCTTGTTCGTGCGGAGTGTTATTTATATCGATACGTAATTCTTCCACGTGTTAAATCGTAAGGTGATAGTTCCACCGTCACTTTATCACCCGGTAAAATTCGAATAAAATGCATACGAATTTTACCTGAAACGTGAGCTAAAACAGTATGACCGTTTTCAAGCTCTACTCGGAACATCGCATTAGGTAACGTTTCAACGACTGTACCTTCTACTTCAATTACATCGTCTTTCGCCATTGAACGGCTCTCCCTTCTTTTTTGAAATGAGTAACATGTTCAACTAACACGACCAGTTTAAAGCTTACGATGCGCATCCGCAAAGAAGGTTAAAGCGTTCAAAGTGTTGTTAAAATTTCATATCCCGTCTCAGTAATAGCAATCGTATGCTCAAAATGAGCACAAAGTTTACCATCCACTGTGACGACTGTCCAATTATCTTCTAACGTGCGAACATAACGGGTTCCTGCATTCACCATCGGTTCAATGCACAGAACCATGCCTGGCTTTAACCGCGGCCCTTTATTTGGCGGACCGTAATGTGGGATTTGCGGATCTTCATGTAAGTCTTGACCAATTCCATGTCCAACATACTCACGCACAACGGAAAAGTTACGTGCCTCAACGTACGTTTGGATCGCATGGGAAATGTTCGTTAACCGTGCGCCAGGTTTCGCTTCTTCCAATCCGCGATACAATGACTGTTCTGTTACTTCTAACAGTTTTTTTGCCTCTTCGGATATGACCCCGACCGGATATGTCCAAGCCGAATCGCCGTGATATCCATTATATTTTGCGCCAATATCGATGCTAATAATATCTCCTTCGCGAAGCACAAGGTCTCCCGGAACGCCGTGAACGAGCTCTTCATTTACGGACGTACAAATGCTCCCTTGGAATCCATTATATCCTTTAAACGAAGGAATTGCATCATGTTTACGAATAAACGTTTCAGCAATATGATCGAGTTCTCTTGTCGTTATGCCTGGTTCGATATATTTTTGTAATTCTTGATGAGTTAAGGCAACAATTCGACCAGCTTCACGCATAATTTCAATTTCGCGTGGGGTTTTGCAAATGATCATTATTGTAAGCCCCCAAGTAATTCACAAATGTCAGCAAACACTTGATCAATATGTTGTTGTCCGTTAATGTTGCGCAAGTACCCTTTTGCTGCATAAAAATCCAGCAACGGTTGCGCTTGCTTCATATTGACTTCAAGACGATTTGCTACGGTCGCTTCGTTATCATCTGCACGTTGATACAACTCTCCACCACACTTATCGCAAACACCTGCTTGGGCTGGTGGATTAAATACGAGATGGTACGTTGCGCCACATTCTTTGCAAATGCGTCTGCCTGTTAAACGCTCCATTAAAATGCTCTTATCTACTTCGATGTTAATGACATAATCAATGGAACGGTTCAATTGTTGAAGAAGTGTTTCTAACGCTTCTGCTTGAGCGACTGTTCGCGGGAAACCGTCAAGCAAAAATCCGTTTTGGCAATCGCCCTTACTTAATCGTTCACGAACAATGCCAATAGTCACTTCGTCTGGAACAAGATCACCGCGATCCATATATGACTTCGCCTGTAAACCGAGCTCTGTTCCTTCTTTGATCGCTGCTCGAAACATATCCCCAGTAGAAATGTGAGGAATTTTGTATTTCTCAACAATTTTTTCTGCCTGCGTGCCTTTTCCAGCGCCCGGCAGCCCCATTAATACTAAATTCATCAATTTCTCCCCCTCAGCTCTATGTGAGGTAGAGGGAATAAAATTCCCAACACCTCTTTTTATTTAATAAAGCCTTTATAATGGCGCTTCACTAATTGGCTTTCTAGCTGCTTCATCGTCTCTAAAGCAACACCGACGACGATCAGCAAGCTCGTTCCTCCAATTTGAGCAGAAGGCGGTAGTTTAGCGAACTCGATAAAGAAGACAGGAAGAACAGCGATTGCTGCTAAAAATAGAGCTCCGACGAAAGTTAATCGATATAAAACGCGTGTAATAAATTCTTGCGTGTTCTTTCCTGGACGAATGCCTGGAATATAACCACCTTGCTTTTTCAAATTGTCAGCCATTTGTTCCGGATTAACTTGAACAAACGCATAAAAATACGTAAAGGCAACAATTAAAGCGATGTATATGATCATCCCAACTGGTTGTGTGTAGTCAAAAACTTTTTTAATCCACAATGTTACATCATTCGAGCCGAAAAACGATGCAATCGTCGGTGGAGTAATAATAAACGACACTGCAAAAATAACCGGAATAACGCCTGCCGGATTGACTTTCAACGGAATGTGTGTCGAATGACCACCTACTGGACTACGTCCTTCTAATCGCTTCGCATACTGAATTGGGATTTTCCGAAAAGCTTGTTGCATATAAATGACACCAACGATGACTGCAACAACTGCTAAAGCGACTAATAGTACTGTGACGATGCGTAAAAACAGCTGATCGCCAGCATTTTCAAACTGCTGCACGTAAATTTGATTGAGCGTTGTTGGGATACCTGAAACAATCCCTGCAAAAATCAAAACAGAAATACCGTTCCCAACACCTTTGGCTGTAATTTGCTCACCGAGCCACATTAAAAAAGCTGTGCCTGCTGTTAAAACGAGCGCAATAAGCAAATATGTCGGAATGCCTGGGTTTTTAATGAGTACACCACCAGACATATTATGAAACCCGTATGACATAGCGAACGCTTGGATAAAACCAAGCACAATCGTGAAATAGCGAGTAAACTGAGCGAGTTTACGGCGGCCTACTTCTCCTTGTTTCGACCATTCCGTAAATTTAGGAACAACATCCATCTGCAATAGTTGTACAATGATGGATGCCGTAATGTATGGCATGACGCCCATAGCAAAAATAGAAAAGTTTTGTAAGGCGCCACCACCGAAAGTGTTCAATACACCGAAAGCGTTGAACTGATCTTGCATTTTTAATACATCTGCATTGACACCCGGCACAGGAATAAACGTACCGATGCGAAATACAATGAGCATAAGAAGGGTGAACATAATTTTTCTTCTTATATCACCCACGCGCATAAAATTGGAGATTGTTCGAAACATTAAATCACCTCAGTTGTACCGCCAGCAGCTTCGATCGCTTCTTTTGCAGAGGTAGAGAATTTATGAGCTTTTACTGTTAACTTTTTCGTAAGCTCACCGTTTCCAAGAACTTTGATGCCTGCTTTTAACTTGCTTACTACTCCTGTTTCAAGCAACAATTCTGGTGTTACTTCCGTACCGTCTTCAAAGCGATTTAACGCTTCGAGGTTAACGATCGCATATTCTTTACGATGAATGTTTGTAAAACCGCGTTTTGGTAAACGACGGAATAAAGGTGTTTGACCGCCTTCAAAGCCTATGCGTACGCCGCCACCAGAGCGAGCGTTTTGCCCTTTGTGTCCTTTACCAGAAGTTTTTCCGTTACCAGAACCGATACCACGACCAACACGGTTGCGTTCTTTACGGGAACCCGGTGCTGGTTGTAATTCATGTAGCTTCATGTCTAGGCACCTCCTTATTCTTCTAATTCTTTTACTGTTACAAGGTGAGAAACTTTATTAATCATTCCACGAATGGCCGGATTGTCGTTATGAACAACTGTTTGATGTAATTTTCGTAAACCTAATGTTTTAACCGTCACGCGTTGGTCCTGCGGACGACCAATTACGCTGCGAGTGAGGGTAATTGCTAATTTTTTTGCCATCATTTTTCCCTCCCTTATCCTAACAGTTCCTCAACTGTTTTACCGCGCAATTTTGCTACTTCTTCAGCGCGTTTCAATTGCTTCAAACCGTCGATTGTTGCGCGTACCATGTTGATTGGCGTGTTGGAACCGATTGACTTCGATAAAATATCGCTAACACCTGCTAACTCTAATACCGCACGCGCAGGACCTCCAGCGATAACCCCAGTACCTTCAGATGCTGGTTTTAAAATGATTTCACCTGCACCGAAATGCCCGATCACTTCATGTGGAATTGTTGTACCAACGATCGGTACAGTAATCAAGTTTTTCTTCGCGTCTTCAATCGCTTTACGAATAGCATCTGGAACTTCTTGAGCTTTTCCTGTTCCAAAGCCGACATGACCGTTTTTGTCACCAACAACGACTAACGCAGCGAAACGGAAACGACGTCCACCTTTTACAACTTTAGCTACGCGGTTAACGGCAACAACGCGTTCTTCTAGTTCAAGTTTATTTGGATCAATGCGACGCATCTCTGTCCCTCCTTCTTAATTAGAATTGTAATCCAGCTTCACGAGCAGCGTCTGCAAGTGCTTTAACACGTCCATGATATAAATATCCGCCACGGTCAAATACAACCGATGTAATGCCTTTTTCAAGCGCACGTTTAGCAATTAATTCGCCCACTTTTTGAGCTGCTTCAACATTACCTGTTGATTCTAAGTCGAATTCTTTATCTAATGTTGACGCGCTAACGAGCGTCACAGCTTTCATATCGTCAATAATTTGCGCGTAAATGTGTTTGTTTGAACGGAACACATTTAAGCGTGGACGTTCCGCAGTTCCTACTACTTTACGACGAACACGAGCGTGTCTTTTTTTGCGAACTGCATTTTTATCAAGCTTAGTGATCATTCGTGTCACTCCTTTCATTTACCTAAGCAGCATTATTTCTTACCTGTTTTACCTTCTTTACGACGTACAACTTCGCCTTCGTAGCGAATCCCTTTTCCTTTATAAGGCTCTGGTGAACGAACGGCACGAATGTTTGCTGCTAATTCACCAACACGTTGTTTGTCCGCACCTTTAACGATGATTTTTGTTTGTGAAGGAACTTCGATTTCGAGTCCTTCTTCTGGCTCGATTTCAACAGGATGAGAGTATCCTACGCTTAAAACAAGCTTTTTGCCTTGTTTTGTCGCACGATAACCGACCCCTACTAATTCAAGCCCTCTCTCATATCCTTTCGAAACACCTTCCACCATGTTTGCAAGCAAGCTGCGAGTCGTACCGTGAAGTGTACGATGCGCTTTTTCATCGCTTGGGCGAGTAACCGTTAAAGTGTTACCTTCTAACGTAATCGTCATGTCCGGATGGAAAGTGCGAGTCAATTCGCCTTTCGGTCCTTTTACTGTAACTGTGTTGCCGTTGATTGTGACTGTGACACCAGCCGGAATTTCAATTGGTTTTTTACCAACACGTGACATACTTGACACCTCCATTCTTGAAAAAACTAATTACCAAATGTATGCTAACACTTCGCCGCCAGTACGTTTTTGACGTGCCTCTTTGTCAGTTAAAATACCTTGAGATGTTGAAAGAATTGCGATTCCTAAACCGTTCAATACGCGTGGCACTTCATCAGCTTTCGCATATACGCGCAAACCAGGTTTGCTAATGCGTTTAAGACCTGTAATTACGCGCTCGTTATTTGGACCGTACTTTAAGAAAATTCGAAGAATACCTTGTTTGTTATCTTCAATGTATTCGACATCACGAATGAAACCTTCACGCTTTAAAATTTCAGCGATTTCTCTTTTAATTTTTGAAGCAGGAACTTCAAGTTTTTCGTGACGCACCATGTTCGCATTACGAATGCGAGTAAGCATATCTGCAATTGGATCTGTCATCACCATTATGTTTTACCTCCTTCCCAACTCATGGGTTTATTACCAGCTTGCTTTTTTCACACCAGGAATTTGACCTTTATACGCTAATTCACGGAAACAAATACGGCAAAGTTTAAATTTGCGATATACAGAGTGTGGACGTCCACAACGCTCACAACGAGTGTACGCTTGCACTTTAAACTTTGGTGTGCGTTTTTGTTTCGCGATCATTGATTTTTTAGCCACGTTTTCGCCTCCCTCTTTTTACGAATGGGAATGATTATTTTTGGAATGGCATACCGAGCAACGTAAGTAATTCACGAGCTTCCTCGTCTGTTTTCGCAGTTGTAACGATGACGATGTCCATACCGCGAACTTTGTTTACTTTGTCGTAGTCAATTTCAGGGAAAATTAATTGCTCTTTTACACCTAATGTGTAGTTGCCGCGTCCGTCGAAAGATTTTTTAGAAACACCACGGAAGTCGCGAACGCGCGGTAAAGAAACAGACACGAGCTTATCGAAAAACTCGTACATACGCTCACCGCGAAGCGTTACTTTCGCACCGATTGGCATTCCTTCACGAAGACGGAAACCAGCGATTGATTTTTTCGCGCGTGTAACAACTGGTTTTTGACCAGAAATTAATGCGAGTTCTTCCACTGCGTTATCTAACGCTTTTGCGTTTTGTACCGCATCACCAACACCCATGTTGATGACAATTTTCTCGATTTTTGGAACTTGCATCACAGATTTATAGTTAAACTTGCTCATCAGAGCAGGAACAACTTCTTTCACATACTTTTCTTTAAGGCGGTTCATTTGAGTACCTCCCTTCCTCGATCACTTCATTATTTGTCTAAAATTTCACCAGAACGTTTCGCATAGCGAACTTTTTTACCGTCAACTACTTTGTATCCAACACGAGTTGGTAATCCTGTTTTTGGATCAAGAGGCATTACGTTTGATACGTGGATTGGCGCCTCTTGGCTGATGATGCCGCCTTGTGGATTTGCTTGGGAAGGTTTTACGTGTTTTTTCACGATATTTACACCTTCAACAAGCACTCGGTTTTTCTTTGGAAACGCAGCGAGAATAATGCCTTGTTTGCCTTTATCTTTACCAGAGATTACTTGTACTTTATCACCTTTTTTTACATGCATCTGAATCGCACCTCCTTAAAAGGCTTTTCCTTTTCATTAAATCACTTCTGGAGCTAAAGAAACGATTTTCATAAAGTCTTTTTCACGCAATTCACGAGCAACTGGCCCGAAAATACGTGTACCACGTGGGCTCTTGTCATCACGAATGATTACGCAAGCATTTTCATCAAAACGGATGTAAGAACCGTCTGTACGGCGCACGCCACGTTTCGTACGAACAACAACCGCTTTAACAACTTGACCTTTTTTAACAACGCCACCTGGTGTTGCATCTTTAACTGTCGCCACAACAATGTCGCCAACGTTTGCATAGCGACGACCAGAACCACCTAGCACTTTAATGACAAGCACTTCACGTGCACCAGAGTTATCAGCAACTTTCATACGAGTTTCTTGTTGAATCATTGACGAAACCTCCTTTCGGATTTGTATCCATCATTCCGAACATATTCATTAAACAATAACAGCTTTTTCGACTACTTCAACAAGACGGAAACGTTTTGTCGCAGAAAGAGGACGTGTTTCCATGATTTTTACGATATCGCCCACTTTTGCTACATTGTTTTCGTCATGTGCCTTATATTTTTTCGAATACTTTACGCGTTTGCCGTAAAGAGGATGCTTTTTATAAGTTTCTACAAGAACCGTAATTGTTTTATCCATTTTATCGGAAACAACACGGCCGACGAGAACTTTACGATTGTTGCGTTCACTCATTGTGCGAACCTCCTCTCGATATCAATTATTTATTAGCAGCGATCTCTCTTTCGCGAATAACAGTTTTCATACGCGCAATCGCTTTGCGTACTTCACGAATACGAGCAGTATTCTCTAATTGACCTGTTGCCAATTGGAAGCGAAGGTTGAATAACTCTTCTTTCAACGCTTTAATTTTTTGTTCAATCTCGGCAGTGGTAAGTTCACGAATTTCTTTAGCTTTCATTTGATTCACCACCAATTTCTTCACGTTTTACGAATTTACATTTGATTGGAAGTTTATGAGAAGCAAGACGTAACGCCTCGCGAGCTACTTCTTCAGAAACTCCCGCGATTTCAAACATCACTTTACCAGGTTTAACTACAGCTACCCAACCTTCAGGAGCACCTTTACCGGAACCCATGCGCACTTCAAGTGGTTTTGCTGTATATGGTTTTGAAGGGAAAATTTTAATCCATACTTTACCGCCACGTCTCATGTAACGAGTCATCGCACGACGAGCAGCCTCGATTTGACGGTTTGTAATCCATGCTGGCTCTAACGCTTGTAAGCCGTACTCACCAAAATGTACTTCCGTACCGCCTTTTGCGCGACCTTTCATGCGACCGCGATGTTCACGACGATATTTTACGCGTTTTGGCATTAACATGATTAATTTCCTCCTTCCTCAGTTTTCTTTTTCGTAGGAAGGACCTCTCCACGATAAATCCATACTTTCACGCCGATTTTTCCGTATGTTGTGTCCGCTTCTGCTGTTGCATAATCAATGTCAGCGCGAAGAGTATGAAGTGGAACTGTTCCTTCGCTGTAATGTTCTGAGCGAGCGATATCTGCTCCACCTAAACGACCAGATACCATCGTTTTAATCCCTTTAGCACCTGCGCGCATTGTGCGTTGAATGGCTTGTTTTTGCGCACGACGGAATGATACGCGGTTTTCAATTTGACGCGCGATATTTTCCGCAACAAGTTTTGCTTCTAAGTCCGGCTTTTTAATTTCAACGATGTTGATATGAACACGTTTGCCAGTTAATTCGTTCAACGCTTTACGAAGCGCTTCAACTTCAGATCCACCTTTACCGATTACCATACCTGGTTTCGCTGTATGGATTGTAATATTTACACGGTTTGCTGCGCGCTCGATTTCAATGCGAGAAACAGCTGCATCGCTTAAGCGCTTTGTGAGGTACTCACGAATTTTAAGATCTTCGTGTAAAAGGTTCGCGTAATCTTTTTCAGCGTACCATCTTGATTCCCAATCACGGATAATACCAATGCGAAGACCGATTGGATTTACCTTTTGACCCACTGATTATCCCTCCTTCTTTTCTGAAACAACGATCGTGATATGGCTTGTGCGTTTGTTAATTGCGCTCGCACGACCTTGTGCACGAGGACGGAAACGTTTCAATGTTGGTCCCTCGTTCACATAAGCTTCTGTAACAACAAGTTTGTTCACGTCCATGTCATAGTTATGTTCTGCGTTTGCCACTGCAGATTTTAATACTTTCTCGATAATCGGAGAAGCAGCTTTTGGCGTATGGCGAAGAATCGCAACTGCTTCACTCACTTGCTTTCCTCGAATTAAATCAATCACTAAACGAGCTTTACGAGGAGCAATTCGAACCGTTCTAGCAACAGCTTTAGCTTGCATAAATGAAGCCTCCTCTCATATTAACGTTTTGTTTTCTTGTCATCAGCAGCGTGACCTTTATACGTGCGCGTTGGCGCGAACTCACCGAGCTTATGACCGACCATGTCCTCTGTGATGTAGACTGGAACGTGTTTACGACCATCGTAAACAGCGATTGTGTGACCAATGAATTGTGGGAAAATTGTCGAACGACGAGACCATGTTTTGATCACTTGTTTTTGTCCAGTTTCATTCAACTTCTCGATTTTTTTCATTAAATGATCATCACAAAAAGGACCTTTTTTCAAGCTGCGACCCATAAGTGAACCTCCTTTCGTGATTGCTCTACGGTTCTTGTGAACCGTAGCCCAACCCCGTTATTTTTTACGACGACGTACGATAAATTTATCAGATTTATTTTTCTTCTTACGCGTTTTAAATCCAAGCGTTGGTTTACCCCATGGAGTCATTGGAGACTTACGTCCGATTGGTGCTTTACCTTCACCACCACCATGTGGGTGATCTACTGGGTTCATAACAGAACCACGAACAGTTGGACGAATGCCTAACCAACGAGCGCGTCCAGCTTTACCGATGTTCACAAGCTCATGTTGTTCGTTGCCAACTTGACCGACTGTTGCACGGCAAGTTGCTAAAATCATACGAACTTCACCTGAAGATAAACGAACGAGTACGTACTTGCCTTCTTTACCAAGCACTTGTGCAGATGTACCTGCAGCGCGCACTAACTGTCCGCCTTTACCAGGTTTTAATTCGATGTTGTGAATAACTGTACCGACTGGAATGTTTGCTAAAGGTAATGCGTTACCTACTTTAATATCCGCATCTGGACCTGACATGATTTCCATGCCAACTTCTAAGTTTTTCGGTGCGATGATGTAACGCTTTTCACCATCAGCGTAATGAATTAACGCGATGTTCGCAGAACGGTTTGGATCGTATTCGATTGTAGCAACGCGTCCTGGAATGCCATCTTTATCGCGTTTAAAGTCAATAATACGATATTGACGCTTATGACCGCCACCTTGGTGACGAACTGTTAATTTACCTTGGTTGTTACGACCGCCCTTTTTCTTTAAAGGCGCAAGCAACGATTTTTCCGGCTTATCTGTTGTAAGCTCAGAGAAGTCTAAAACCGTCATACCACGACGACCGTTAGACGTTGGCTTATATTTTTTAATCGCCATGTCCGTTTCCCTCCTTCACTTTTAAACTTATACTTCAAATAGTTCGATCTCTTTGCTGTCTGGCGTTAACGTAACAATCGCTTTGCGACGACGATTTGTTAAGCCACTATAGCGACCAACACGTTTGAACTTCCCTTTATAGTTCATAATATTAACTTTCGCTACTTTCACGCCGAAAATCGCTTCGATCGCGTCTTTTACCTCTGTTTTGTTCGCTTTCACATCAACTTCGAACGTATATTTTTTCTCAGTCATTAACTCTGTTGAACGTTCAGTAATGACGGGGCGCTTAATAATATCGCGAGGATCTTTCATTATGCAAGCACCTCCTCTACTTTTTCCACAGCAGCTTTCGTAATGATAAGCTTGTCGTGGTTGAGTACATCAAGAACGTTAATTCCGCTTGCTGTCACAACTGTGACCCCTGGAATGTTGCGAGCTGAAAGAATAACATTCTCATTTGCATCTACTGTTACAATTAACGCTTTGCGATCAACAGAAAGATTGTTTAAAATTTTAACCATTTCTTTTGTTTTCGGTGCTTCAAGCGTTAAATTGTCTAATACAACGATGCTGTTTTCAAGCACTTTTGAAGATAAAGCTGATTTAATTGCTAAGCGACGAACTTTTTTCGGAAGTTTGTAGCTGTAGCTGCGTGGAACTGGACCAAATACAATACCACCGCCACGCCATTGTGGGGAACGGATCGATCCTTGGCGAGCGCGTCCAGTACCTTTTTGACGCCATGGTTTACGGCCACCGCCGCTCACTTCTGCACGATTTTTTGTTTTATGAGTTCCTTGACGCAAGGAAGCACGTTGCATAATTACCGCTTCAAATAACACATGTTTGTTCGGTTCAATACCAAATACGGCATCGTTTAATTCGATTTCACCGATGTTTTCTCCGTTTTGGTTGTACAATGCTACTTTTGGCATTGGGTGTTTCCTCCTTTCTTAAAGAAATTATTTCGCTTTAACCGCGCTTTTAATGATCACAAGTCCTTTGTTTGGACCTGGTACATTTCCTTTAATTAAAATTAAGTTGCGTTCTGGATCCACTTTAACAACTTTTAAGTTTTGTACTGTTACACGCTCGCCACCCATGCGACCTGGAAGCTCTTTTGATTTAAATACACGGTTTGGAGCGATCGGACCCATTGAACCAGGACGACGATGGTAACGAGAACCGTGAGCCATTGGTCCACGAGATTGTCCGTGGCGTTTGATTACACCTTGGAAACCTTTACCTTTTGACGTACCTGTGACATCAACGATTTCACCTTCGTTGAAAACGTCCACTTTTACTTCTTGACCTACTTCATATTCTGCAAGATTCACACCACGAATTTCACGAACGAAGCGCTTAGGTGTGGTGTTTGCCTTCGCAGCATGACCTTTTTGGGGCTTGTTCGCCAACTTCTCACGCAAATCTTCAAAACCTAATTGAATCGCTTCATAACCGTCGTTTTCAATCGTTTTCTTTTGAAGAACTACGTTTGGAGTCGCTTGAATAACCGTTACAGGAATAAGATCCCCGTTTTCAGCGAACACTTGAGTCATGCCGATTTTTCTTCCTAAGATTCCTTTCATCTTTCACACCTCCTATATCGCAATTACAACTTGATTTCAATATCGACACCAGACGGTAAGTCTAGACGCATTAAAGAATCTACTGTTTGTGGAGTCGGATTAACGATATCAATTAAGCGTTTATGTGTGCGCATTTCGAATTGTTCACGAGAATCTTTGTATTTATGAACCGCACGTAAGATCGTGTACACCGTTTTTTCAGTTGGTAACGGAATCGGTCCAGATACAGTTGCGCCTGAACGCTTTGCAGTTTCCACAATTTTCTCAGCAGATTGATCAAGAATTCGATGATCATATGCTTTCAAACGAATACGAATTTTTTCTTTTGCCATTATTTTCCCTCCTTCTTCGCCTATTTTTAAAATAGACATTCTCCATGGAAATTTCCTTCACACTCGCCATGGCAAAGCGGCCGGGTGTGTCAGCAACCTTCCACTTCATCGCAGTCAAAGACCAACGTTTATTATTATATATAATTTTTATATTCAATGCAAGTTTTTTATTTCTTTTCTTTGCAAACTGCCTTTCCTATTATACATATTTCGTCATGTATTTTCAATGGAGCAAAAAAACAAGTGGTCTAGCTGACCGCTAGACCACCCCAATCGATTACTCGATGATTTCAGATACAGAACCTGCACCTACTGTACGTCCACCTTCGCGGATCGAGAATTTTGTACCTTCTTCGATCGCGATTGGTGCGATTAATTCTACTGTCATTTCGATATTGTCACCAGGCATTACCATCTCAACACCTTCCGGAAGTTGAATGATACCTGTTACGTCCGTTGTACGGAAGTAGAATTGTGGACGGTAGTTAGAGAAGAATGGAGTATGACGTCCACCCTCTTCTTTTGTTAATACGTAAACTTGCGCTTTAAATTTTGTGTGTGGAGTGATTGTTCCTGGTTTTGCTAATACTTGACCGCGTTGTACTTCGTCACGAGAAACACCGCGAAGAAGTGCACCGATGTTGTCACCAGCTTCTGCTTGATCAAGAAGCTTACGGAACATTTCAACACCTGTAACAGTTGTTGTTTTTGGCTCTTCAGAAAGACCAATGATTTCTACTTGGTCACCAACTTTTAAGATACCGCGCTCAACACGACCAGTAGCAACTGTACCACGACCAGTGATTGAAAATACGTCCTCAACTGGCATCATGAATGGTTTGTCAACTTCGCGTTGTGGAGTTGGGATGTACTCATCAACAGCGTTCATAAGCTCGATGATTTTTCCTTCCCAAGCTGGATCTCCTTCAAGCGCTTTTAACGCAGAACCTTTAATAACAGGAACTTCGTCTCCAGGGAAGTCGTATTCAGATAACAAGTCACGAACTTCCATTTCAACAAGCTCTAAAAGCTCTTCGTCGTCTACCATGTCGCATTTGTTTAAGAATACAACGATGTAAGGTACGCCTACTTGGCGAGAAAGAAGAATGTGCTCACGAGTTTGTGGCATTGGACCGTCAGCAGCAGACACAACAAGAATCGCGCCGTCCATTTGCGCAGCACCTGTGATCATGTTTTTCACGTAGTCTGCGTGACCTGGGCAGTCAACGTGTGCATAGTGACGGTTGTCAGTTTCGTACTCAACGTGTGCAGTTGAGATTGTAATTCCGCGCTCACGCTCTTCTGGAGCAGCGTCGATTTGATCATATGCGCGTGCTTCTGCTTTACCTTGTTTCGCAAGAACTGTTGTGATTGCAGCTGTTAAAGTTGTTTTACCGTGGTCAACGTGGCCAATTGTACCAATGTTGACGTGTGGTTTCGTGCGTTCGAATTTCGCTTTAGCCATTATAATATCCTCCTTAGTGTTTTTTTATTAAGTATAGAATGCTCGGAAGTGAAAGTGCACAGGCACGTCCACTTCCAAGTCTTACATAAGTATTTATACTTGAACAATGCTAGAAAATCAATTATTCACCTTTATTTTTTTTGATGATTTCCTCAGCAATGCTTTTCGGAACTTCTTCATAATGGTCAAATACCATTGTGAATGTTCCGCGACCTTGTGTATTTGAACGCAATGAAGTTGCGTATCCAAACATTTCAGAAAGTGGAACCATCGCACGAACAACTTGTGCGTTACCACGAGCTTCCATACCTTCGACGCGACCGCGACGAGAAGTAATGTCACCCATGATGTCACCTAAATATTCTTCAGGGACGATAACTTCTACTTTCATGATCGGCTCAAGTAACACTGGGTCACATTTTGCTGCTGCGTTTTTCAACGCCATAGAAGCAGCAATTTTGAACGCCATTTCGCTTGAGTCAACATCGTGGTAAGAACCATCAAATAACTTCGCTTTAATGTCAACAACTGGGTATCCAGCAAGAACACCATTTTGCATTGCATCTTCAAGACCCGCTTGAATTGCAGGAATGTATTCTCTCGGAACAACCCCACCGACGATCGCGTTTTCGAATTCAAAGCCTTTTCCTTCCTCGTTTGGTGAGAACTCGATCCAAACGTGACCGTATTGACCGCGACCACCAGACTGACGCACAAATTTACCTTCAACTTGTGCAGATTTGCGGAATGTTTCACGGTATGCAACTTGTGGAGCACCAACGTTTGCTTCTACCTTAAACTCGCGACGCATACGGTCAACGATGATGTCAAGGTGAAGCTCACCCATACCCGCGATAATCGTTTGACCTGTTTCTTGGTCTGTCCATGCACGGAATGTTGGGTCTTCTTCTTGAAGTTTTTGCAATGCTGTACTCATTTTATCTTGGTCAGCCTTTGACTTCGGTTCGATCGCGATTTGAATAACTGGCTCTGGGAATTGCATAGACTCTAAAATTACTGGGTCTTTTTCATCACACAGCGTATCGCCAGTTGTTGTATCTTTTAAACCTACAGCTGCCGCAATGTCACCAGCGTAAACTTGTGCAATTTCTTCGCGGTGGTTTGCGTGCATTTGTAAAATACGACCGATACGTTCACGCTTACGTTTTGTTGAGTTCAACACGTAAGAACCAGAGTTTAATGTACCAGAGTATACGCGGAAGAACGTCAACTTACCAACGTAAGGGTCTGTCATAATTTTAAACGCTAACGCTGAAAAAGGAGCATCGTCACGCGCTTCGCGAACTGTTTCTTCCTCTGTATCAGGAACAGTTCCTTTGATCGCAGGAATGTCGACTGGTGATGGTAAGTAGTCAACAACTCCGTCAAGCATTAATTGAACACCTTTGTTTTTGAATGCAGAACCACAGAATACAGGGAAGAATTGAACAGAAACAGTTGCTTTACGAATTGCAGCTTTTAATTCTTCTTTCGTAATTTCTTCCCCTTCTAAATATTTCACCATTAATTCTTCATCAAGCTCTGCAACTGCTTCAATTAATTTACCGCGATATTCTTCTGCCATATCACGATAGTCTTCAGGAATCTCGATGCGCTCGATATTTTTTCCTAATTCATCGTGATAGTGGTATGCGCACATTTCAACAAGATCAATAATGCCTGTGAATTGATCTTCTGCACCAATTGGCAATTGGACAGGGTGCGCATTTGCTTGTAAACGTTCATGAAGCGTTTTTACAGAGTATAAGAAGTCTGCGCCAATCTTGTCCATTTTATTTACGAAAACGATACGTGGAACACCGTATGTAGTCGCTTGGCGCCATACTGTTTCTGTTTGCGGTTCTACACCTGATTGTGCGTCTAATACAGCTACTGCACCGTCTAATACACGCAATGAGCGCTCAACCTCTACTGTAAAGTCGACGTGTCCAGGTGTGTCGATGATGTTAATACGATGACCTTTCCATTGAGCAGTTGTCGCTGCGGATGTAATCGTAATTCCGCGCTCTTGTTCTTGCTCCATCCAGTCCATCGTCGCTGCGCCCTCATGAACTTCACCGATTTTATGAACGCGTCCTGTGTAGAAAAGAATACGCTCTGTTGTAGTTGTTTTACCGGCGTCAATATGAGCCATGATTCCAATATTGCGAGTGTTTTCCAAGGAGAACTGTCTTGCCATATGGATTCTTTCTCCTTCCTTAAATGAAGTATCTTAATTTAATTTACATATAGAATATAGGCGAATGAGCGATGGGCATGCTTTTTTAGTTTCAACCGCATCGCTCTCACCTATTCTTAATTGAACGAAAAAATTACCAACGATAGTGTGCAAACGCTTTGTTTGCTTCTGCCATTTTGTGTGTATCTTCGCGTTTTTTCACAGCTGCACCTGTGTTGTTTGCTGCATCCATGATCTCGTTTGCTAAACGCTCTTCCATCGTTTTTTCTCCACGAAGACGAGCATAGTTCACAAGCCAGCGGAGACCTAATGTTGTGCGGCGCTCTTGACGCACCTCAACAGGAACTTGATAGTTTGCACCACCAACACGGCGTGCGCGAACTTCAAGAACTGGCATAACGTTTTTCAACGCTTGCTCAAACACTTCCATTGGATCTTTACCTGTGCGCTCACGAATAATATCGAAAGCTGTGTAAAGAATTTTTTGCGCTTTACCTTTTTTGCCGTCAATCATAATTTTATTGATTAAACGTGTAACTAGCTTTGAATTGTAAATTGGATCTGGTAACACATCTCGTTTAGGAACCGGACCTTTACGTGGCATAGTTTTTCCTCCTTTCAGTGAAAATCAGCGAGAAATGCTCAATGTTATTTCTTAGCTGCTTTTGGTTTTTTCGCACCATATTTCGAACGACCTTGCATACGGTTCGCTACACCTGCTGTATCTAAAGCACCGCGAACGATGTGGTAACGTACCCCTGGTAAGTCTTTTACACGTCCACCGCGAATTAATACAACGCTGTGTTCTTGTAAGTTATGACCGATACCTGGGATATAAGCAGTTACCTCAATACCGTTAGATAGACGTACACGGGCATATTTACGAAGCGCAGAGTTTGGCTTCTTTGGTGTCATTGTACCTACACGTGTACATACTCCACGTTTTTGCGGAGAGTAAACAGTTGTTTGGACTTTTTTGAAGCTGTTATACCCTTTATTTAACGCAGGTGATTTAGATTTCACTACCTTTTTTGTACGACCTTTACGTACAAGCTGGTTAATTGTAGGCATGGTAAATTTCCTCCCTTCACAATCAAATTCAAGCCCACACATCCAGGTGGCTCATTTTTATGCAAAAACAAAGTTTTTGTAGTAAACCCACAAAAACAGTTTTTAACGAATGATCGCAACAACAGCCGCCCCTACGTCGATTTTACATGCTTTCCCGAGCTTTTTCATCGAGTCCACTTTACAAACAGGTACATTCGCCTCTCTTGCTGCTTCCAGCACTTTATCGATAATTGTTGCATCCGCATCTTCAGCAATGACGATCCCATGTACCTTCCCATCTTTCAGAGCTCGCACTGTTTGTTTCGTTCCTACAACAATTTGTTTTGCCTGTGCGACTTTTTCATAAGACATGTAACATATCCTCCAAAGTGACAGGTTTTCGGAACACCTTTATTATGCTATCACTTTCTGAGTTCTGTGTCAACTATTATTTTTTAACCTATTGCTAGCGAGCGGTGCTAGCAATAGGTTCATGAATTATTTCGTTGTAACTGCATCTTCGTCTTTTGTTGTTTTAATTACCGGCTTTACTTTGCGATAGCGAGCCATTCCTGTTCCTGCTGGAACAAGTTTACCGATAATAACGTTTTCTTTTAATCCAAGTAATTCATCGCGTTTTCCTTTGATCGCTGCATCCGTTAAGACGCGCGTCGTTTCTTGGAACGAAGCCGCAGACAAGAATGAGTCTGTTTCAAGCGATGCTTTCGTAATTCCAAGTAATACCGGACGAGCCGTCGCTGGTCGCTTGCCTGCCATCAACACTTTCGCGTTCGCATCCGTAAATTGATGGATATCAAGTAATGTACCAGGCAATAAGTCTGTATCGCCTGCATCAATGACACGCACTTTACGAAGCATTTGACGAACCATCACTTCGATATGTTTATCGCTAATTTCTACCCCTTGCATGCGGTATACTTTTTGTACTTCGCGCAACAAGTATTCTTGTACAGCGTTCATATCTTTAACTCTCAACAACTCTTTCGGGTCGATTGAGCCTTCTGTTAGCTCTTGACCACGCTCAACTTTCTGCCCTTCTTGCACTTTCAGGCGCGCACTATAAGGGGCTGTATACGTACGTGTCTCGACTTCGCCTTGGATGACAATTTCACGTTGACGGTCACGCGTTTCGTTAATCGCCACAACAACACCATCAATTTCTGAAATGACGGCTTGCCCTTTTGGATTACGCGCTTCAAATAACTCTTGTACGCGTGGTAAACCTTGTGTGATATCATCCCCTGCTACCCCACCTGTGTGGAACGTACGCATCGTAAGCTGCGTACCCGGCTCACCGATCGATTGAGCTGCGATAATACCAACCGCTTCACCAACTTCAACTTCCGCACCGGTTGCCAAGTTACGTCCGTAACATTTTTTACATACACCATGACGCGTGTTACATGTAAATGCAGAACGAATCCATACTTCTTCAATACCTGCTTTAACAATCGCGTTCGCGATGTCTTCTGTAATCATTTCATTTTCACGTACAAGCACTTCACCCGTTTCCGGATGTTTCACCGTTTTGCGCGCATAACGTCCAACAAGACGCTCTTCAAGTTTCACAATCACTTCTGTGCCATCTTTTAACGCACGAATTAACGTACCGCGATCTGTACCACAGTCATCTTCACGAATAATGACGTCTTGTGCAACATCAACGAGTCGACGCGTTAAATAACCAGAGTCCGCTGTTTTTAACGCTGTATCCGCAAGACCTTTACGTGCCCCGTGCGTTGAAATGAAGTACTCAAGTACTGTTAAACCTTCACGGAACGAAGATTTAATCGGGAGCTCGATAATACGTCCAGCTGGGTTCGCCATTAATCCACGCATACCTGCAAGTTGCGTAAAGTTCGATGCGTTACCGCGGGCTCCAGAGTCACTCATCATAAAAATTGGATTTCGCTTATCAAGCGACTCCATTAAGCGACCTTGAATTTTGTCTTTCGCCGCACTCCAAATCGAGATAACGCGCTCATAACGTTCTTCATCAGTAATTAAACCGCGTCTAAATTGTTTTAATACCGTATCAACTTTTGCTTGTGCTTCTTCTAAAATTTCTTGTTTTTCAGGCAAGACAACGATATCCGCTACACCAATTGTAATACCGGCTTTTGTTGAGTACTTAAAGCCGAGATCTTTCATGCGGTCAAGCATTTTAGACGTTTCGGTAATTTTGAAACGTTTAAATACTTCTGCAATGATGTTACCGAGAATTTTTTTCTTAAACGGTGGAACGAGTGGACGCTTACGGATTTCTTCTTTCACGTTCACACCTTTATTTAAGAAATACTTATCTGGTGTTCGTTCTTCAATGTTTTCTTGCGTCGGTTCATTAATATACGGGAATGACTTCGGCAAGATCTCATTGAAGATTAACTTTCCAACTGTTGTGATAAGCAATTTATTATTTTGTTCTTCTGTAAACGTTTCGTTTTTCAACGAACCAGCATAAACAGCGATGCGTGTATGCAAATGAACATAACCGTTATGGTAAGCTAGCAACGCCTCGTCCGTATCTTTAAATACCATCCCTTCACCGACTGCACCTTCACGTTCCATCGTTAAATAGTAGTTTCCTAAAACCATGTCTTGTGAAGGCGTAACGACTGGCTTTCCGTCTTTCGGGTTCAAAATATTTTGTGCTGCAAGCATAAGTAGACGTGCTTCTGCTTGCGCTTCTGCTGAAAGCGGTACGTGCACAGCCATTTGGTCACCGTCGAAGTCCGCGTTGTATGCCGTACATACAAGCGGATGCAAGCGGATCGCACGACCTTCTACAAGCGTCGGCTCAAACGCTTGAATGCCAAGACGGTGAAGCGTTGGCGCTCGGTTTAATAGCACAGGATGCTCTTTAATGACAGACTCTAAAACATCCCAAACTTCTGGGTGAACGCGCTCAATTTTCCGCTTCGCGCTTTTAATGTTATGTGCTAAGCCACGTTCTACTAATTCTTTCATAACAAACGGCTTAAACAATTCAAGCGCCATTTCTTTTGGTAAGCCGCATTGATACATTTTCAAATTCGGACCGACAACGATAACAGAACGACCAGAATAGTCAACGCGCTTACCGAGCAAGTTTTGACGAAAACGCCCTTGCTTTCCTTTTAACATATGGGAAAGCGACTTCAGCGGACGATTTCCTGGTCCTGTGACAGGACGACCTCGACGACCGTTATCAATTAACGCATCAACAGCTTCTTGAAGCATCCGCTTTTCATTTTGCACAATAATGTTCGGTGCACCAAGGTCTAATAAACGTTTTAAACGGTTGTTCCGATTAATGACGCGACGATATAAATCGTTTAAGTCAGATGTCGCAAAACGTCCACCGTCTAACTGTACCATCGGACGCAATTCCGGCGGAATAACAGGTAGTACATCCAAAATCATCCAAGATGGATCGTTGCCAGAGTTACGGAACGCTTCAAGCACTTCAAGACGCTTAATTGTACGGGCACGACGCTGTCCTTGTGCCGTTTTCAATTCCTCTTTTAACGTTTCTACTTCTTTTTCAAGGTCGATGTCTTGTAACAACTTTTTAATCGCTTCCGCACCCATTGAAGCTTGGAACGAGTTTCCGTACTTCTCACGATACGCGCGATATTCTTTTTCAGAAAGCAATTGTTTCTTTTCTAACGGCGTATCGCCTGGATCCGTCACAACATAAGATGCAAAGTAAATGACTTCCTCTAGCGCGCGGGGGGACATGTCTAAGACAAGTCCCATGCGGCTAGGAATTCCTTTAAAGTACCAAATATGTGAAACAGGGGCTGCTAGTTCAATATGACCCATGCGCTCTCGGCGCACTTTTGCACGTGTAACTTCTACACCGCATCGGTCACAAACGACACCTTTATAACGAACGCGCTTATACTTTCCGCAATGACATTCCCAGTCTTTTGTCGGACCAAAAATGCGTTCGCAAAACAAACCATCTTTTTCTGGTTTTAATGTTCGATAGTTAATCGTTTCTGGTTTTTTAACTTCACCATACGACCAAGAACGAATTTTCTCGGGTGAAGCGAGTCCGATCTTCATATATTCAAACTTATTCACATCTAACAAGGGGCCTACCTCCCTTTTAATATCCAGGTTTTACCCTTATGTCAACACACTATTCTTTTACAACAACGCCTTCATCTTCTTTGGCTGACTCATCTGTAGGTGGGATGATGTCAACTGGTTGCACATCATCATCTTCCCCGAAGTTTTCCATGCTAATTTCTTTTTCATCACTTGATAAAACTGTTACGTCCATACCTAAGCTTTGTAGCTCTTTAATTAATACTTTGAACGATTCAGGAACGCCCGGTTCTGGAACATTTTCACCTTTTACGATCGCCTCATATGTTTTCACACGACCAACCACATCGTCTGATTTAACAGTTAAAATTTCTTGTAACGTATAAGCTGCGCCGTATGCTTCAAGCGCCCATACTTCCATCTCACCGAAACGCTGACCACCAAATTGGGCTTTTCCACCAAGTGGCTGTTGCGTAACAAGCGAGTACGGACCTGTCGAGCGAGCATGTAACTTATCATCAACCATGTGCGCAAGCTTAATCATGTACATAATACCGACAGAAACACGATTATCAAATGGCTCTCCAGTACGCCCATCGTATAGAACCGTTTTTGCATCGCGCGCCATTCCTGCTTCTTCCAACGTCGCCCATACGTCTTCTTCACGAGCGCCGTCAAATACAGGCGAAGCAACATGAAGACCTAACTTTCTCGCCGCCATTCCAAGATGCAACTCGAGCACTTGCCCGATGTTCATACGCGAAGGTACGCCTAATGGATTTAACATAATGTCAACCGGTGTACCATCTGGTAAAAATGGCATATCTTCTTCAGGTAAAATGCGCGAAATAACCCCTTTATTTCCGTGGCGACCTGCCATCTTGTCACCTTCGGAAATTTTCCGTTTTTGTACAATGTACACACGAACGAGCTGGTTCACGCCTGGCGGCAACTCATCGCCATCTTCACGAGTAAACACTTTCACATCGAGAACGATTCCACCTCCGCCGTGCGGTACACGTAAAGAAGTGTCTCGAACTTCGCGCGCTTTCTCACCAAAGATAGCGTGCAATAAGCGCTCTTCTGCAGTTAACTCCGTGACACCTTTTGGGGTGACTTTACCGACAAGCAGATCCCCATCTTTCACTTCTGCACCAATGCGCACAATGCCACGTTCATCTAGGTTGCGAAGCGCATCTTCACCGACGTTTGGAATATCGCGCGTAATTTCTTCTGGACCGAGCTTCGTGTCACGCGCTTCGGATTCATATTCCTCGATATGAATAGATGTATACACATCGTCTTTAACGAGACGCTCACTCATAATAATCGCGTCTTCGTAGTTATATCCATCCCATGTCATAAACGCAACAAGCACGTTGCGACCAAGAGCTAACTCCCCTTTTTCCATTGATGGACCGTCAGCTAAAATTTCGCCCTTTTCAACGATGTCGCCAGTTTTGACAATTGGACGTTGATTGTAGCACGTTCCTTGGTTTGAACGAACAAACTTTAGTAAGCGATATTTATCTAAATCGCCTTTTACTTCTTTTCCATCGACTTCGATTAAACGACGCACCCAAATTTCTTTCGCTTCGACTCGCTCAACAATTCCACGATGCTTGCAAATGACTGCAGCGCCAGAATCTTTCGCTGCCACATACTCCATTCCTGTACCAACGATTGGAGCTTCTGGTTGCATAAGTGGAACAGCTTGACGTTGCATGTTCGCACCCATAAGTGCACGGTTTGAGTCATCGTTTTCTAAGAATGGGATGCAAGCTGTCGCTACGGACACGACTTGTTTTGGTGAAACGTCTACATAGTCCACACGATCGCGTTTAACGACAATGTTTTCACCACGGAAACGGGCAACAACGTTTTCTTCTAAAAACGTTCCATCTTCCGCAATCGGAACGTTTGCTTGGGCAACAACGTAGTTATCTTCCTCATCCGCTGTTAAATAGTCAATTTGATTCGTTACTTTTCCTGTCTCAGGATCAACACGACGATAAGGGGTTTCAATAAACCCAAATTTATTTACTTTCGCGTATGTCGAAAGCGAGTTAATTAATCCGATGTTCGGGCCTTCTGGCGTTTCGATCGGACACATGCGACCATAGTGTGAATAGTGAACGTCACGCACTTCAAAGCCAGCACGTTCACGCGTTAAACCGCCCGGACCAAGCGCAGAAAGACGGCGTTTATGTGTCAATTCTGCGAGCGGGTTTGTTTGGTCCATGAATTGTGATAATTGTGAGCTTCCGAAAAACTCTTTAATAGCCGCAATGACCGGACGAATGTTAATGAGTTGCTGTGGTGTAATTGTGTTTGTATCTTGAATGGACATCCGTTCACGAACAACGCGCTCCATGCGCGAAAGACCAATTCGGAACTGATTTTGTAGCAACTCTCCAACAGAACGAAGTCGACGATTTCCTAAATGGTCGATATCGTCTGTATCACCGACTCCATGCAATAAGTTAAAGAAGTAGCTAATAGATGCAATAATATCTGCAGGTGTAATATGTTTTACCGTTTCTGGAATATACCCGTTACTAATGACCGTGATGACTTTTTCGCCATCTGGATCGTTTGGAGCATAAATTTTGATTGCCTGCAAAGCAAACTCATCTTCAACAACGCCCCCAAGCGGTTGGTATTTACGTATACCAATCCCTTTTTCAAGCTCAGGTAAAATACGGTCGAGCGTTCTACGATCGAGAACTGTTCCTTTTTCAGCAATCACTTCACCCGTTTCTGGATGAACGAGTGTTTCTGCTAAACGTTGACCAAATAAACGGTTTTTAATATGGAGCTTTTTGTTAATTTTATAACGACCAACACTTGCTAAATCGTATCGTTTTGGATCAAAGAAACGAGAGATGAGCAAGCTTTTTGCGTTTTCAACGGTAGGCGGCTCCCCTGGACGTAACCGTTCATAAATTTCAAGCAACGCTTTTTCTGTACTTTCTGTATTGTCTTTTTCTAACGTATTACGAATATACTCGTTATCACCAAGTAAATCGACAATCTCTTGGTCTGAGCCAAAACCTAACGCCCGCAATAACACGGTTACAGGCAACTTGCGCGTACGATCAATACGAACGTACACAACGTCTTTTGCGTCTGTTTCGTATTCGAGCCATGCACCGCGGTTTGGAATGACGGTAGCTGTAAAGCCACGTTTCCCGTTTTTATCTACTTTTCCGCTATAATATACGCTCGGTGAACGAACAAGCTGAGAAACGATAACACGTTCAGCACCATTAATAATGAATGTGCCCGTTTCTGTCATTAACGGGAAGTCTCCCATGAATACATCTTGTTCTTTTACTTCACCTGTTTCTTTATTGATTAGGCGCACTTTGACCCGAAGCGGCGCTGCGTATGTAACATCGCGTTCTTTTGACTCTTCGACAGAGTACTTCGGTTCTCCTAAGCTGTAATCAATAAATTCTAGTGACAAATTTCCTGTAAAATCTTCGATCGGCGAAATATCTTGGAACATTTCACGCAATCCTTCATCGAGAAACCACTGATAAGAAGAAGTTTGAATTTCAATTAAATTTGGTAGTTCCAACACTTCACTAATGCGCGCATAACTTCTTCGTTGGCGGTGTCGTCCGTATTGAACTAGTTGACCTGTCAACTGATTCACCCCTCAAATCAAACATTAATAACTTGTCATCAGACAAAAAAGAAATGGTTTCTTATAAGAAAACCACATGTTTGACCTATTATATATTTTATAAGTTTTTCCTTTAAAACTAAAATTATACATACATACACAGCATACGTAAACTAAAAAAAATACACATTTAGCATTTTATAATGGTACCATACACAAAATTGAGCGTCAAGCTTTTTGTGCTCGAATAATAAAGTAACCTTTTTTCTTTTCCACAACATCAACTTCATCAAAAATCGTTTTTAACTTTTCTAATGCAGATGGAGCCCCTTGCTTCTTTTGAATGACAACCCATAACTGTCCGCCAGAGAGCAAGTAGTTTGCACTTTGTTCAAAAATCGAATGGACGACTGCTTTTCCAGCACGAATCGGTGGGTTTGTCACAATTGCAGCAAACATTCCTTCTACTCGCTGAAATAAATTACTTATGTAAATTCGTGCATTTTCAATACCGTTTTGCTGTTTGTTTTTCTTCGCTAGTTCAATTGCTCGCTCATTTACATCGATCATATGCACAGTTCGATGCGGAAAATCTTTCGCTAACGCTAAACCGATCGGTCCATATCCACAACCTACATCGAGAATATTTCCACACACATCTGGCTCCATAAATGTTTCAATTAGTAGTCGCGAACCAAAGTCGATTTCTTTTTTCGAAAATACACCTTGATCGACTGTAAATAAAAACTGATGACCCCGCAACGTATACGTCCATTGAAACGGCTTACTTTCTACCGTAGGTCTCTCCGTATAGTAGTGATCGCCCATCATTCTCACCTCTCTTTCCTTCATTGTAAACGAACGCACATAAAAACACAAAGAAGCTCGCCACTTCGAGCGAGCTTCTTTGCATCATTACTTAATTTCAACTTTCGCGCCAGCTTCTTCAAGCTTCGCTTTAATTTCTTCAGCTTCTTCTTTAGAAACGCCTTCTTTAACTGGCTTTGGAGTGTTGTCTACTAAGTCTTTTGCTTCCTTTAAGCCAAGACCAGTAAGTTCACGTACAACTTTGATAACTTTGATTTTTTGCGCGCCGCCATCTGCAAGGATAACGTCGAATTCAGTTTTTTCTTCAGCAGCAGCACCAGCAGCAGCACCGCCAGCAACTACTACAGGAGCAGCAGCAGTTACACCAAACTCTTCTTCAATTGCTTTTACTAAGTCGTTTAATTCTAAAACAGTCATATTTTTAACCGCTTCAATGATTTGTTCTTTAGTCATGATCGATCTTCCTCCTTAATGTTTTAATTTTAGGCGATTTGTAAATTAAGCACCTTGTTCTTCTTTTTTCTCAGCAACTGCTTTTGTAACAAGAGCAAAGTTGCGAATTGGTGCTTGAAGAACGCTAAGCAACATAGAGAGCAAGCCTTCGCGAGATGGAAGCTCTGCAAGCGCCTTTACCTCTTCGAACGTTGCTACGTTACCTTCGATGATACCTGCTTTAATTTTTAACGCATCGTTCTTTTTCGCGAATTCGTTTAAAATTTTCGCAGGAGCAATGACATCCTCATTGCTGAATGCAATCGCATTCGGACCTGTTAACGTTTCGTCTAAACCTTCTAAGCCTAACTCAGCAACAGCACGACGAGTTAATGTGTTTTTATACACTTTGAACTCGATGCCTGCTTCACGAAGTTGCTTACGAAGTTCTGTAACTTGAGCGACATTTAAACCACGGTAATCAACGATGATCGTTGATTTGCTCGCGCGAAGCTTTTCAGCAATCTCCGCTACTAGCTGCTGCTTTTGTTCAAGTACGCTGCTCATGTCAACACCTCCTGTAGAAGTTGAGTTTCGACACCACTTATACCGTCCAATAAAAAACCTCCATGTCAACGCAGACATGGAGGCGCTCGAAAAGTGCAAGATGCACTTATTTATGAGTCTCAACACCTCGGTAGGAAATTAAGCCTATATGAGGCACCTACTGTCTACGGTACAAATGATATTCGTTTTTCAAACAATAGATAGTATACTAAAGCGTTTCTAAAAAGTCAATATCTATAATTAGCGAGCAACAGCAACAGTAGAAGGATCTACTTTTACGCCAGGACCCATTGTTGAAGCAACTGTTACGTTTTTCACGTATGTGCCCTTCGCCGCTGCTGGCTTCACTTTTAAGATTGTCTCATAAATTGTCGCGAAGTTTTCTACTAATTTTTCAGTATCAAACGATACTTTACCGATTGGTACGTGGATGTTTCCTGCTTTGTCAACGCGGTATTCTACTTTACCAGCTTTAATTTCATTGACTGCTTTTGCAACGTCAAATGTAACTGTTCCTGTTTTAGGGTTTGGCATTAAACCTTTTGGTCCTAAAATACGACCGATTTTACCAACTTCACCCATCATATCAGGAGTTGCAACGATAACATCAAACTCAAACCAACCTTGTTGAATTTTGTTGATGTAATCTGTATCACCTACGTAATCTGCACCTGCCGCTTCTGCTTCTTTCGCTTTTTCACCTTTTGCAAGCACTAATACACGACGTACTTTACCTGTTCCGTGCGGCAATACAACCGCACCGCGAATTTGTTGATCTGCTTTCTTCGGATCAACTCCTAAACGGAAAGCAACTTCTACTGTTGCATCAAATTTTGCGACGTTTGTCTTTTTCACTAATTCGATCGCTTCTTTTACGTCGTATGCTTTAGAGCGATCAATTAACTTCGCTGCCTCTAAGTAACGTTTTCCTCTTTTCGGCATTTTTATTTCCTCCTTTTGTGGTTTTAACGGAAAGACCTCCCACGAATAAAGGTTGCGAAAACCATATAGTTCGCTTCCGCAACCTTTTCCAGCCAGATCTTCATTAGTCTTCGATGACGATACCCATGCTGCGCGCTGTTCCTTCGATCATACGCATAGCTGCTTCAATGCTCGCCGCGTTTAAGTCTGGCATTTTTGTTTCAGCAATCTCGCGCACTTTGTCGCGCTTTACTGTTGCCACTTTATTACGGTTTGGCTCACCAGAACCAGACTCGATACCAGCCGCTTTCTTAAGTAATACAGCAGCAGGTGGAGTTTTCGTAATAAATGTAAATGAACGGTCTTCGTATACCGTAATTTCAACAGGAATAATTAAACCTGCTTGATCAGCTGTACGAGCGTTGAATTCTTTACAGAATCCCATAATGTTAACACCAGCTTGACCTAATGCTGGACCGACTGGTGGTGCTGGATTCGCTTTCCCTGCAGGAATTTGCAATTTGACAACTTTAATTACTTTTTTAGCCACGAGACACACCTCCTTAAGTCCGTGATGTGGTATTAGGGATACTCCCTCCCACTCCATATATGAAAACAATCATCGCATTCGTCTCAATGATTGAGACATACTGACCTTAAAATATTATCACTTTTCTTACCCATTTGCAAGTTGTTTGCCATTATATTTTTTCAATTTGCGAAAAGTCAAGCTCTACTGGTGTTTCACGTCCAAACATGTCAACAAGCACAGTTACTTTTCGCTTATCCATTTCAATTTCTTGGATCGTTCCAACAAAATTCGCAAATGGACCTTCTTTAATCCGAACGGCTTCACTTAATTCGAAATCAAGGTCTAACTCGATCAAATCAACGCCCATTCGTTTTAAAATCACGGAAACTTCTTCTTCCAGAAGTGGCGTTGGTTTGGATCCGGCACCAGCTGAACCGACAAACCCTGTTACTCCTGGTGTGTTGCGAACAACATACCAAGAGTCATCTGTCATAATCATTTCGACGAGCACGTAACCTGGGAATACTTTCTTTTTGACAACTTTCTTTTTGCCACCTTTTGTGTCTGTTTCTTCCTCCTCAGGCACAACGACGCGAAAAATCTTATCTTGCATCCCCATCGACTCAACGCGCTTTTCTAAGTTCGTTTTTACTTTATTTTCATAACCCGAGTACGTATGAATAACATACCAATTCTTTTCCATTCGCTGGGACGATATCGTCCTTCCCTCCCTAAACAAATCTTTTTTAGGCAAAATAAAAACCCGTTACCGGGCTTTATTTCTTGTTTGTTATCTTTCATTATACCATGGATATACTATTACTATTCAAGTATAAAACGAACTAACTCTGAAATTCCTAAATCAATAACAGCAAAAAATACAGTAAAAAATGCTACTGTCGCTAAAACGGTGATTGTATAGTTTACTAGTTCTTTTCGTTTTGGCCAGCTGACTTTTTTCATCTCGCGAACAACTTCGCGAAAAAATTTCGTTACTCGTTGCATAAGAAACCCTCCAACATCTCGGGATCATCAACTACTTCGTTTCACGGTGAATCGTATGCGTATGGCATGTTTTACAAAACTTTTTCATCTCCAGCCGCTCATCGTGATGAGCAACATTTTTCATCGTTGAATAATTTCGTCTTAAACATTGGCTACACGCTAAAACCACTTTTTTGCGCATACGTTTTCCTCCGATATACTACGTCTTAAAAACTGTATCATACAATATTTTTCTATGTCAATTATTATAAACGAATTCCTTGAATTTCTACATACTTTTCTAATTTGCGTTTCACGCGTTGCAATGCGTTGTCAATGGATTTCACGTGACGATTGAGCTCTTCCGAAATTTCTTGATATGATCGACCTTCTAAATAAAGAAGGAGCACTTTCCTTTCTAAATCGCTAAGTAGTTCGGTCATCTTCTCTTCAATATGATCGAACTCTTCCCTATTAATAATTAGCTCTTCAGGATTTGTTATTTTCGTTCCCGAAAGAACGTCCATCAATGTACGGGCAGAATCATCTTCGTAAATCGGCTTGTCCAATGAAACGTAACAATTGAGCGGAATGTGTTTTTGTCGCGTAGCCATTTTAATAGCTGTAATCATTTGCCGAGTGATACATAACTCCGCAAAAGCCTTAAATGAAGACTGCTTATCTTCCTTGAAATCTCGGATTGCTTTATATAACCCAATCATTCCTTCTTGCACAATATCTTCGCGATCTGCACCGACTAAAAAATACGAACGTGCTTTCGCTCGGACAAAATTTTTATACTTATGAATTAAGTAATCAAGCGCCTCACTATCACCTTGATGTACGAGTTCTACAATCATTTCATCGTCTAGTTGTTCGTAACGGCTTTGTTGCTTTTCGTTTGTATTTGCGCTCACGCCCGATCCCCCCGCCCTGTACATGGATAAAAGTATTATACAGTACATTTTTTTACAGGGTCAATCGTTCATTTTTCCCCTCTTCGCCATTTTTCGAAAATTTTTGCGACTTCATCTGTCAGAGGAATTTTTGATATCGGCTTCTTTTGTTGAATATGCTTAACGTTCGTTAAAATATTTCGTTGCACCGCATCCACTTCAATGAGTAGCTCCCGAGCTGATTTACGTAGCGCTCCTTGACCGAAAATCGCCCACTGTTCCGTATAGTCTGACGTAGCAACATATACTTTTGTCCGAACTTGCTGGAGCGATTTCGCCAATTTCTCGATATGTTCATCAGCCGTTTCGTTTTCCTTCGTGAAAATGACCTCTACTTGATGATCGACATATTTTTTTGTTGCTCCTTGTACAAGGTGTGCGTCAAAAACAATAATGACTTTACAACCAGTAAATGCTTGATATTCCGCCATTTTCTCGACAAGTCTGTCACGAGCTAACGATAAATCTGTATCGCGCAACTCGCGCAGTTCTGGCCAGGCACCGATGATGTTGTAGCCATCAACGATTAAAATGTCCATTTTACTCACCTAATGGATGACGCTTTCGGTACACCTCATACATTAACAAGCTCGCCGCAACAGAAGCATTTAACGATGTGACATGCCCAATCATCGGCAAGCGAATGAGCACATCGCATTTATCTCGTAATAAACGGCTTATTCCTTTCCCTTCACTACCAATAACTAAGGCTAACGGAATAACCCCATCAAGTTGACGATAATCTTGGTTTCCTTTTGCATCTGTTCCAAAAACCCAAACTCCTCTCTCTTTTAATTCATCTACCGTTCGCGCTAAATTCGTTACACGCGCAACAGGCACATATTCAATCGCACCCGTTGACGCTTTCGCCACCGTTGCGGTTAAAGCGACCGAGCGCCGCTTCGGAATAATAATGCCATGAGCACCTACCGCATCAGCTGTTCGCATAATCGAACCTAAATTGTGCGGATCTTCAAGTTCATCTAGAATAATAAAAAATGGTGCTTCCCCTTGTTCTTCTGCCTTTTTAAATAAATCGTCTATATCATAGTATCGATATGCAGCAACTTGTGCAATGACTCCCTGATGATTGCCTTCACTTAATTGATCCATCTTTTTTTTAGGAACATATTGTACTGTAATACCCATCTCTTTTGCGAGCTGAATGATCGACTGCATTTGACCACGTTGCGAGCCTTCAGCAATCCATATTTTATTCATTTCTCGCCCGGATTTTAACGCTTCTAGCACGGGATTTTTACCAATAATGAGATCCATCATTCCATCCTCCTTTCTTCATCATTGCGATGTACATTCAATGCCCACTGCATTAATTGATAGAGCCGTTCTTCATTTCCGCTTAAAAAGTGGTAACCAACTAACGCTTCAAATCCTGTGCTTTGACGATACGTTTGTACATCTGTATTTTTCGGTGTACTCCCCGATTTTGCATTACGACCTCTTCGAACAATAGCTACTTCCTGTTCAGAAAGCTGGTTATGATTGAGCAACCATTGCAACACTTGTGATTGCGCTTTAGCACAAACGTATGTTTTTGCTAAGTTGTGTAAATCGTTTGGTTTTACTTTCCCTAAGGTAAGGAGGTGATGCCGTACGAATAATTCGTATACGGCATCACCAATATAAGCCAACGCTAAACCGTTCAACTGTTCAAAATCCTTAATTTTGTTAAACAAATGTAACATCGTCTTATCCTCTTCTCCATCTCGTTCCTTGTGGTGTATCTTCTAAAATAATGTTTTTTGCCTTTAATTCATCACGAATGCGGTCAGCTAAAGCGAAATCGCGATTTTTCCGCGCTTCCATTCGCTGTTGGATAAGCACTTCAATTTCTTCATCAAGTAATTCATCTTGCTGTAAAGAAAGACCTAGCACATCAAAAAATTGTTCGAATTGTCGTAAAAACTTCTGAATGACCATTTGCGATGTATGCTTTTCCATTAAGTATACATTCGCTTGTTTTGCTAGTTCAAACAGCACGGCGATCCCGTTTGCTGTATTAAAATCGTCATCCATTTCCCGAATAAACTCGTCTCTTAGTCCTTCAATTTTCGCTAGCCATTGTTCATCATTCGTCGTTAAATTCGTGCTGCTTTCTAAACGATGTTTTAAGTTCGCATAAGCCGTCTTTAAGCGTTCCAACCCACTTTTTGCACTTTCAAGTAATGGTTGGCTATAGTTAATTGGATGACGATAATGAACTGAAAGCATAAAGAAACGTAACACCTGCGGATCAACTTGCTTAATAATGTCGTGCACTAAAATAAAGTTGCCGAGCGATTTCGACATTTTTTCATTATCGATATTAATGTAACCGTTATGCAACCAATATTTCGCAAAAGGCTTTCCTGTTAGTGCTTCAGACTGAGCAATTTCATTTTCGTGATGCGGGAACGTTAAATCTTGTCCCCCAGCATGAATGTCAATCGTATCACCTAAATATTTGCGCGCCATCGCCGAACATTCAATATGCCAGCCCGGACGCCCTCTCCCCCATGGGCTATCCCAATAAATCTCTCCTTCTTTCGCCGCTTTCCATAGCGCAAAGTCAAGGGGATCTTCTTTTTTTTCACCAATTTCAATCCGAGCACCTGATTTTAGTTCATCAATCGATTGATGGGACAATTTACCATAATTAGAGAAGCGGCGTGTTCGATAATATACATCACCGTCAACTTCATACGCATATCCTTTTTCAATGAGTTGTTCAATAAATTGGATGATCGTATCCATGTTTTCTGTCACTCGTGGATGAACGTCTGCTTTTTTGCAACCAAGCGCTGTAATATCTTCAAAGTATGCTTCGATGAACCGTTCTGCAATGGTCGGCACATCTTCTCCTAATTCTTTTGCTGCGCGAATGAGTTTATCGTCTACATCTGTGAAATTCGAAACGTATTGCACTTCATATCCACGAAATTGCAAATAGCGTCGAATCGTATCAAACACAATAGCAGGGCGAGCGTTGCCAATGTGAATGTAGTTGTATACTGTCGGACCGCATACATACATTTTCACTTTATTTGGTTCTAATGGGACAAATGGTTCCTTTTTTCGCGTTAACGTATTATACACTTGAATGCTCATGGTTCACCGTTCCTTTCTTTAGTTCTTCTAATTGTGCTTTTAGTTGCTCAATTTCTGCTTCTAACTCTTTAAAGCGATCTGCAATCGGATCCGGCAAATCACAATGATTTAAATCTTTATTCACACGCACGCCATTTTGCACAACGACGCGACCGGGAATTCCGACAACCGTTGAGTTAGGCGGCACATCTTTTAACACGACCGATCCTGCCCCAATTTTACTATTTTCCCCAACCGTAATCGAACCAAGCACCTTTGCACCGGTAGCAATCAAACAATTATCTTTAATTGTCGGATGGCGCTTCCCCTTCTCTTTTCCAGTTCCACCGAGTGTAACGCCTTGATATACCGTTACATTGTCACCGATCTCGCATGTTTCCCCGATGACGACTCCCATGCCATGATCGATGAAAAAGCGACGACCAATTTTTGCCCCTGGATGAATTTCAATGCCCGTAAAAAAGCGACTAATTTGTGAAATAAGACGTGCTAAAAAATAAAATTTCCGCTTATAAAGTGCATGGGCGATGCGATGTGCCCAAATGGCGTGCAGTCCTGAATACGTTAAAATGACTTCTAAATAACTTCTTGCTGCTGGGTCTTGTTCGAAAATCACTTCAATGTCTTCTTTTAATGTTTTAAACATGTTGGTCCCCCCTTTGTTATCTTTCAAATAAAAAAACGTCTCTGTGTACAATGACACAGAGACGCTTCATTAGCGCGGTTCCACTCTGTTTAGCCAAAAGGCTCACTCTTGCCCTTATAACGGAAGGGAATCCGCTCCATTCTACTGCAGAACGTCTCTGGTTCGAAAGGAGGCTCCGAGGTGCATTTCAAAAGAATCGAGCATAAACCACTTCCAGCCAAGGTGATTCTCTCTGACATGCTGATTCTTTTTACTTCTCCTCATCGACGCTTTCACCGATATGACTTACACCTATTTTATTATATAGACAAAGAAATGTTAACCGATCAATTTCGCTAATCGGGACATAACCGTTTCTTTTCCAAGCAAACGAATCGCCTCGGGAAGTTCTGGACCATGCGTTTGCCCTGTAACCGCTACGCGAATTGGCATAAATAAGTTTTTCCCTTTTTGGCCGGTTTCTTTTTGTACTGCTTTAATCGCGGCTTTAATGTGCTCACTATCAAACGTTTCAAGCTGTTCAATTTGCTCATAAAATGTTTTTAATACATGTGGCACTTGTTCACCAGCTAAAACAACCTTCGCCCCTTCATCATACTCGATTTCTTGCTTAAAGAACAACTCTGACAGTTCAACAATCTCAGCGCCGTAGCTCATTTGCTCTTGATATAGTGCAATCAAATCACGAGCCCACTGCTTTTCTTCATCGGTCATCTGTTCTGGCAAGCGCCCTGATCGAATTAAATGAGGAAGCGATAGCTCTACTAGACGATCTAAATCAAGTTTTTTAATATACTGGTTGTTCATCCATGTTAACTTTTGTTTATCAAACATGGACGGAGATTTTGATAAACGAGAAACATCAAAAATGCGAATAAGTTCTTCTTTTGTAAAAATCTCTTCTTCCCCTTCTGGCGACCAACCTAATAGCGCAAAAAAGTTAAACATCGCTTCTGGTAAATATCCAAGCTCTTTATATTGGGAAACGAATTGAATAATGGACTCATCGCGTTTTGATAATTTTTTGCGATTTTCATTTACAATCAGCGTTAAATGCGCGTATTTTGGTGGCTCCCAACCAAAATATTCATACACCATTAACTGTTTCGGGGTGTTTGATAAATGCTCTTCGCCGCGGAACACGTGCGTAATTTTCATTAAATGATCATCAATCACGACAGCAAAGTTATACGTTGGGATGCCGTTTGCTTTGACGATCACCCAATCACCAATATCTTTCGACTCAAACGATACATGACCGCGCACCATATCCTCAAATTCATATACTTTTCCTTCAGGCACTTTTAAACGAATCGTGTAAGGCTTTCCTTCTACTTCGAGCTGTTGAACTTGCTCTGGCGTTAAATGACGGCATTTTCCGCTGTATTGTGGCGCCGCAATACCTGCCGCTTTTTGCGCCTCACGCTCTTGTTCTAGTTCCTCAGGTGTGCAAAAACATTTATAAGCATAGCCTTTTTCTAACAATTCGTTTGTATATTGGCGATATATGTGCAGACGCTCCGTTTGACGGTAAGGGCCGTATCCCCCATCTTTATCGACAGATTCATCATATTCAATACCGAGCCATTTTAAATTTTCAAGTTGTGACTGTTCGCCACCTTCTACATTCCGCTCAATATCTGTATCTTCAATACGAACGATAAATTTTCCATGATGATGACGAGCAAACAAGTAGTTAAATAACGCTGTGCGCGCACCGCCAATATGTAAATGACCCGTCGGACTCGGCGCATAACGCACCCTTACTTCCTGTGACATGTCATGACCTCCATCTACCTAATTTCTGTACCTCATTGTACCGTAAACGCCATACAAAATCCATCATTCATTATTTTTTTGTAACAAAACAACAGCTTGTGCCGCAATGCCTTCTTCCCTCCCTGTAAAGCCGAGCTTTTCTGTCGTCGTCGCCTTTACGTTGACTTGTGAAACGTCTCCTTTTAATAATTCAGCAATTCGTTTTTGCATGTTTGAGATATATGGAGCCATTTTTGGTTTTTGAGCAATAATTGTGCAGTCAACATTAACAAGTGTATATCCATGTTGCTGCACAAGGTTCCATACGCGTTGTAGAAGGAGCGCAGAATCAGCATCCTTGTATGCTTCATCTGTATCAGGGAAATGCTTTCCAATATCTCCTTCGCCAATGGCTCCTAAACAAGCATCAGCAATCGCATGTAACAGCACATCCGCATCAGAATGTCCAAGCAGTCCTTTCTCATACGGGATATTGATTCCACCAATAATAAGCGGACGCCCTTCAACAAACTGATGGACATCAAACCCTTGTCCAATTCGATACATCATCGATCCCCTCTCGCACGTAAAATAGCCTCTGCAAATAGTAAATCTTCTGGTGTTGTTAGTTTAATATTCGTATATTCGCCTTCTACAATGACGACACGTTGACCCATCCGCTCAACAAGACTTGCATCATCTGTTCCAATAAACTGTTCTTTCTTCGCACGCTCATGAGCATCAAGAATTAATGGCATGGAAAAAGCTTGTGGCGTTTGTACAGCCCACAAGCTCGATCGATCGACCGTTTTTTGAATATGGCCATCGATCACCTGTTTCATCGTATCCTTGACAGGAACAGCAAGTACAGCTGCTCCTGTCTCTTTTGTTACCTGAACAAGTTCGTGAATTTTGTTGATTGTTACAAATGGACGAGCACCATCATGGATGAGCACAATATGACTATCATTCACCGTTTTTAATCCGTTGTAGACGCTCTGTTGTCTTTCTTCCCCTCCTGAAACGAGGGCATTTACTTTTTTTATTTCAAAGCGATGAAGCATATGGACAAATTGTTCACGTTCTTGATCATTAATGACTAACACAATACCTTGACATAAATTATCTCTTTCAAATACACGTAACGTATGAATAATAACGGGTACTCCTTCAAGCTCAATAAACTGTTTGTTTATTCCTGCATTCATTCGTTTTCCTTGGCCCGCTGCCGGTATAACGACATGGTAATTCATTTCCCTATCTCCTAACAGCTCATAATGCTTTTTCAAGTAGTTTTAATTTGGCAAAAATCATTCTTCCAGCCGAAGTTTGTAAGACGCTCGTCACAAGTACATCGACTCGTTTCCCGATGTAGTCTTTTCCGTCCTCTACAACGATCATCGTCCCATCATCCAAATAAGCAACACCTTGATTTTGTTCTTTTCCGTCTTTAATGACGTGAACATTCAATTCTTCCCCTGGAAGAACAATCGGTTTCACTGCGTTCGCTAAGTCGTTAATATTTAGTACCGGAACATTTTGTAATTCACACACTTTATTTAAATTAAAGTCATTTGTCACAACAACGCCTGATGTCAATTGAGCCAATTTTACAAGCTTGCTGTCGACTTCTTGGATTCCTTCAAAATCGCCCTCATATATTTCAACGTTAATCGCCAGTTCTTTTTGAATGCGGTTTAAAATATCTAGTCCTCTCCGTCCGCGATTTCTCTTTAAAGCATCAGAAGAGTCAGCGATATGTTGCAATTCTTCGAGAACAAACCGCGGAATGACAATCGTCCCTTCCAAGAAGCCCGTTTGACAAATATCTGCAATACGACCGTCAATGATGACACTCGTATCTAAAATTTTTAGCGATTTCCCTTTTTTTTCTTCTTCCTCGCTACCTTTTTTCTTTCCACTTCGATTCGGTAAAGAAAATAGATTCATTAGCTCATCGCGTTTTTTAAATCCGACTTGAAATCCTAAGTAGCCTAACAATAGTGTAAGAAAAATCGGTAACATTGTGTTAACAAACGGAAATTGAATCGACTTTAACGGAATGACGACTAAAAAGGCAACAATAAGCCCAAAAATTAAACCGAGACTCCCAAATAACAAATCTGTTACAGGTGCTTTGACTAACGTTTCTTCCATCCAATGAATAAGTCCAACCACATGATCGACTAACCAAAACGTGAGAAGGAATACGATGATCGCACCAACTGGGGCGGCCACATATGGGCTATCGACATAAGGAAGATCGTTTAGATGCAATAGTTTTAACAAAGTAGGAAAGAAAATAATTCCTAACATTCCCCCAGTAATTAAAAAAGATGCTTGCACAATTCGTTTTAACACGTTTTTCACCTCCTCTATTACATTATAAACAGTTTCCAATGTTTGAAACCAATCTGAACATTATTTTTAATCATTTTTTAATGGTTTTGTTAAAATATTGGGCGATTTTTCCCTTCCCCTAATGCGCAATATAGCGCTTCTTCTACATTAGCTACTCCAATCACTTCAACACCTTTTGGAATGTTCCAACCGCCGATGTTGCTTTTCGGAATAATGATGCGCTGAAAGCCGAGTTTAGCAGCTTCTTGCACACGCTGTTCAATGCGGGATACACGACGCACTTCACCTGTCAATCCGACTTCTCCGATCACAACGTCCGTATGGTTTGTTGGTTGATCACGAAAACTCGAAGCGATGCTTACCACAATTGCTAAGTCAATCGCAGGTTCATCTAACTTAATCCCACCGGCCACTTTTAAATAAGCATCTTGGTTTTGAAGAAGTAGGCCGACCCTTTTTTCAAGCACCGCCATTAGTAAAGACACACGATTATGATCTATTCCTGTTGCCATTCGACGGGGTGTTCCAAAACTTGTCGGTGATACTAACGCTTGAATTTCCACTAACACAGGTCTCGTCCCTTCCACGGAAGCGACAACCGTTGACCCTGAGGCACCTTTCGAACGCTCTTCTAAAAAAATTTCTGATGGGTTTTTGACTTCTGTGAGTCCCATTTCTTTCATTTCGAAAATACCGATTTCATTTGTGGAACCAAATCGATTTTTCACTGCCCGTAAAATGCGATACGTATGATGACGCTCTCCTTCAAAATATAATACGGTGTCAACCATATGTTCTAAAATGCGTGGTCCAGCAAGCGCCCCTTCCTTCGTAACATGCCCAACAATAAAAATCGCAATACCTTTCGTTTTAGCTACTCGCATCAGCTCTGCTGTACATTCACGGACTTGTGAAACGCTTCCTGGAGCTGATGTAATTTCTGATCGATATATCGTCTGAATCGAGTCAATGACAACAAAAGCGGGCTTCATTTCGTCTATCGTTTGGATAATATGTTCTAAATTTGTCTCGGATAAAACATATAAATGTTCAGCTGTCACATGTAACCGTTCAGCACGCAACTTCGTTTGTTTTACTGATTCTTCCCCGGAAATATATAATACAGGGTGAGCATCGTTTGCGAGCTGAGCACAAATTTGTAACAACAATGTCGATTTTCCAATCCCCGGATCACCACCGATCAAAACGAGGGAACCACGAACAATTCCGCCTCCTAACACGCGATTAAACTCTGTAAACTTCGTATCGATTCTCGGTTCTTGTGTTGTTTCTACCGTCGTAATCGGTACAGGTTTAGCTGCTATCCCCTCTGTATGCACAAATAGCGCACGGTTATGTGGTTTTACTATTTCCGTTTCTTCGACCATTGCGTTCCATGAATGACAACCTGGACATTTCCCCATCCATTTCGCAGTTTCATATCCACAATGTTGACAAACGAATTTCGTTTTTCGCTTAACCATTACTCCATTCCTTTCATGATGAAAAACAAGGTATGCGTGTAAGCATACCTTGTTTTCGTTATTTTACTGTCTCTTTTGTTAACACAACAAACTGGCCGTCTTTTACGTCCATAACAACTTTTTGTCCGCTTCCAATCGTTCCTTTTAACAGTTCTTCAGATAAACGGTCTTCAACATGTTTTTGAATCGCTCGACGCAATGGACGCGCCCCGTACTCTAAATCGTAACCTTCTTCTGCTAATTTTTCAATTGCAGCATCCGTTAATTCTAAATTGATTTGTTGTTCTTGTAGACGTTTTTTCAATTGTTCAACCATTAATGAAACAATTTCGTTCAAATGTTTCTTTTCAAGTGAATGGAAAACAATAATTTCATCAATTCGGTTTAAAAACTCCGGACGGAACGCCTTTTTCAACTCGTCCATCACTTTCCCTTTCATATCTTTATACTGTTGACTCTCATCTTGCACATTAAAACCAACATATTTATTTCTCTTCAAGGCGTCAGCACCAACGTTTGATGTCATAATAATGATCGTATTTCGGAAATCAACTGTCCGTCCTTTCGAATCCGTTAAACGTCCATCCTCTAACACTTGCAATAAAATGTTAAACACATCTGGATGCGCTTTTTCAATCTCATCTAATAAGATGACAGAATACGGTTTGCGACGAACTTTTTCGGTTAATTGTCCACCTTCTTCATAGCCGACGTACCCTGGAGGTGAACCGACAAGACGTGATGTCGAATGTTTCTCCATATATTCAGACATGTCGATTCGAATCATCGCATCTTCATCACCAAACATCGCTTCAGCAAGCGCTCGTGCTAACTCTGTTTTTCCTACACCCGTTGGTCCAAGGAAAATAAACGAGCCGATTGGGCGTTTTGGATCTTTTAATCCTGCACGGGCGCGACGAACTGCTTTTGCGACCGCCTTCACCGCTTCTTCTTGTCCGATAACACGAGAATGTAAAATTTCCTCTAACTTTAATAATCGTTCTGTTTCAGTTTGAGCTAATTTAGAAACTGGGATCCCCGTCCAACTTGATACGACGGCTGCAATATCCTCAACAGTCACTTCTGAGTTTTCTTGACCTTGTTTTTCTTTCCAAGCCCGTTTCGTTTCTTCAAGTTGTTCGCGCAATTTTTGTTCCGCATCTCGTAATGATGCAGCTTTTTCAAACTCTTGGCTTTGCACAGCAGCATCTTTTTCTTTTCGAATTTCCTCGAGTTTTTGTTCGAGCTCTTTTAAATTTGGTGGTGTCGTAAACGAACGTAAACGTACTTTCGAACAAGCTTCGTCAATTAAATCAATCGCTTTATCTGGTAAAAATCGATCCGAGATGTAACGATCTGAAAGCTTCACAGCTTGCTCAATTGCCTCATCTGAAATAGAAACGCGATGATGAGCTTCGTAACGATCGCGTAGTCCTTTTAAAATTTGGATCGATTCCTCAACCGTTGGTTCGCCAACATGAATTGGTTGGAAACGTCTTTCTAACGCAGCATCTTTTTCAATATATTTTCGGTATTCATCTAACGTTGTTGCCCCAATACATTGTAGTTCGCCACGAGCAAGAGACGGTTTTAAAATATTTGATGCATCAATAGCTCCTTCGGCACCGCCAGCTCCGATGAGGGTGTGCAATTCGTCAATAAACAAAATGATGTTGCCTGCTTGGCGAATTTCATCCATCACTTTTTTCAAACGATCTTCAAATTCGCCACGATATTTCGTACCTGCAACGACTGTTCCCATATCAAGCGTCATGACACGCTTATCGCGAAGCGTCTCTGGCACTTCGTTATTAACAATTTGTTGAGCTAGTCCCTCGGCAATGGCCGTTTTCCCTACTCCTGGCTCCCCGATTAAAACAGGGTTATTTTTCGTTCTACGGCTTAATACTTCGATCACACGTTGGATTTCTTTACTTCTTCCGATGACAGGGTCTAAACCCCCTTCACGTGCGATCGCTGTTAAATCACGTGCTAAACTGTCTAATGTCGGCGTGTTCGCATGCGTTGTTCCCCCATGATGTCCTGAGGCAGACTCATTGCTTCCTAGCAACTGAAGTACTTGTTGGCGAGCTTTATTTAAGCTTACTCCTAAATTATTTAAAACGCGGGCGGCTACACCTTCTCCTTCTCGAATAAGTCCAAGTAAAATATGCTCTGTTCCAACGTACGAATGTCCAAGCTTTCTAGCTTCATCCATTGACAATTCAATCACTTTTTTAGCACGTGGCGTATAGTGAATCGTTTGTCCTACTTCGTTTCCACGTCCAATGAGTGATTCCACTTCTTTTTGAATTTTATCTGGTCCTAATCCGAGCGCCATAAGCGCTTTTGCTGCAATTCCTTCCCCTTCTCGAATAAGTCCAAGCAAAATGTGCTCTGTCCCAATATTGTTATGTCCTAATCGAACAGCTTCTTCTTGTGCTAATGCTAACACCTTTTGTGCTCGTTCTGTAAAACGTCCGAACATCATTTTCATCAACCTCCTTTTATTCACTTCCATTGGTATAATCGTTCACGAATGAGCGATGCACGGCGAACATCCCGTTCTTGCGGGCGTAATGCGCCACCAGCATATTTTTGTAAAAAGCCGGGCTGCGTCAAAATCATTAACTCTGTTAAAATTGTTTTCGGCACGTTCGTAATATATCCGAGATCAATGCCTAATCGTACATCAGATAAGCATTGGGCAGCTTCTTTTGAACCGATGATTCGACTGTTCGTTAACACACCGTAAGAACGATATACCCTATCTTCTAATTGTATGTTAGAAGTTTTGACTAATGCCTCACGTGCCATTCGTTCTTGTTCAATTAATTGACGAACAACACCTGTTAAGTCTTCAACAATATCCTCTTCACTTTTTCCTAATGTAACTTGATTCGAAATTTGAAAAATGTTTCCTAACGCTTCGCTACCTTCTCCATACGTGCCACGAACAACTAAACCGAGCTGATTGATTGCAGGAATAATTTGATTCATTTGTTGCGTTAACACAAGACCCGGCAAATGCATCATAACAGATGCGCGCAGTCCTGTTCCGACATTTGTAGGGCAACTAGTTAAATATCCGTATTTTTCATCAAAAGCATAGTCGACATGTTGTTCAATCCAGTCATCTAAAGTGTTAGCCATTTTTAACGCTTCTTTTAATTGAAAACCTGCAAACAAACATTGAATGCGAATATGATCTTCCTCATTGATCATAATGCTTGCTTCTTCTTGTTCCGATAATAAACATGCACCAAATGTACAATCTTCAGCTAAATGAGGACTAATTAAATGTTTTTCGACTAACACACGCTTTTCAATCGATTGTAATTCATTCATTTTTAATAAGAAAAAGGGACCGATATGACCGAGACGTCTTTGTGAAAACAACTGTTCAAACAATTGAACAATTTGTATGGCCTCTTCATTTGTAAATACGGTCGGAAATGAGTATTGTTTCATATTTCTCGCTAAACGGATACGGCTACTTAACACAATATCAGAATCCGATCCCTCTTCGTTCATCCATGGACTGAGAGCGCGTTGGAAAAACAAATGTTCATTCATGTAATGAAGCGCCCCCTTCCGTATTTAATTTTGCTTCGAGTTCTCGAATTTGATCACGCACTTCAGCAGCTTTCTCAAATTGTTCTTTAGCAATAAGCTCCTGTAACATTTGTTTTAAATGACCGATTTGCTTACGGACGTACAATGTCCCCCCCACTCGCTTGGGAATTTTTCCTTCATGTGCTACATGTCCTCCATGTAACTTCCGAAAAATAGGTGGTAAATAGTTGCGAAATGTTTCATAGCAACTTGCACAACCAAAGCGACCAACTTTTACAAATTGGGCATATGTCATTTTGCAACGCTCGCATTGTAATATATGTTCATCGTGAAAAGGGCGAGCTTTTGGTTCTTTTAGTGATGCATCCATATTTAATAGTCCTGCAATTAAATTATTGATTGAAAAAGCACCTTGGTGTGGGAACATAAACATTTCACCTTTTTCGTGGGCGCATTGCTCACAAAGATGAATTTCTGTTTTTTCTCCATTAACAATTTTAGTGAAATGAAGCGTTGCCGGTCGTTGATTACACTCTTGACATATCAAAACATTCACCCTCTCTACATATACTTTAACGATGTCAGCATCGCTTTTAATATGCGCGCACGTAGCTCATCACGATGAGGAAGGTCAAGAGATAGAACCGTGCGATCAATAATGTTTAACATCATATTCGCTTCTCGTTTTGAAATTACCTTTTCATCTAATAAGCGTTGAATAATATGTTCTCCATTTGTTTGGCTAATTCGGTCTTGAACAAGCGACAATAAATGATCAATAAGCTGAGAGGCACTTTGGGTTTTTACTTTCATGATGCGGATATAGCCACCGCCACCTCGCTTACTCTCAACAATGTACCCTCTTTCTAATGTAAAGCGTGTATTAATGACATAGTTAATTTGAGAAGGAACACACTGAAACTTGTCTGCAATTTCGCTTCGTTTAATCTCAACGATATCTTTTCCGCTCATATTTAATACTTGCTTTAAATATTGCTCAATGACATCAGAGATATTCCTCACATAATCCCTCCTCTGTCAGTTGACTTTGACTATATTTGACTTTAATTTTAATATATACGGAATTCTGCAAAAATGCAAGGATTCCCTTCTTTTTCTCATATATTTTACCCATTGCATTTATTCAATAAAACAAAAAGACCAAGACAATTTTTCGTCTTGGTCTTTTTGTTTGCTCGGCAACGTCCTACTCTCGCAGGCGGTGTCCCGCCAACTACCATCGGCGCTGGAGAGCTTAACTTCCGTGTTCGGGATGGGAACGGGTGTGACCTCTCCGCCATCGTCACCGAGCAATATATCGAAGGATGATTCCTTCAAAACTAGATAACAGGCTGGACAGTCGCCTTCGCTTTTCGCGATGTCTAGCTCCGAACGAACATCCTCCTACGCCCTCGCTTTTTCCGTTCGACGTGCACGCACGTCTTCGTCAAAAGCTTTCGGCTCCGTCGGATGTTTTCTTGACTACGTCAAGAACCGTTCTCCGCTTTTCGCGATGTCTAGCTTCGGCTCCTAGCCCCTCGAATGGCTTCAGTCCTGCTGTGGCGGCAACAGCCTCCTCGCAGGCCTTTCGCCTTCTTCGTGGCTGAACAGTCGCCTTCGCTTTTCTTATGTGTTTAGTTAAGTCCTCGATCGATTAGTATCC
>NZ_JBTZSY010000014.1:0-61357 GCF_054815885.1 Anoxybacillus sp. TBDG-1 | reverse complement strand
AATAAGTGTCCAATTTTATTTGTCGGAAACTGTCCACTTTAGTTTAGCAGTTACAAGGGATTTTTACACTCGGAAAAGAGTCTAAAGAAATGATTGAAAAACTTGAAGAAAAAAAGAAACTTTTAGATAAGCATGATAATGAAATTGCCAGATTGAGAGACCATTTAAAACAAAAGCAACATGAACTCAAAGATGTTAAGGAAACATTTAAAGAACAATGTTGGCATATTAAAGTTAAATATGATTCACAATTTAAAGAAGCTTTTGAAGGGTTTCGTCATTCAAAAGATAAGTTTATGGAAAAATGCATAAAAGAGGTGGATAATAATACAAGAGAGCTATATTCTCTTGAAGAAATACAGCAGAGGAAAATATCTGTATTTAATGCGAAAAAAGATCCTTTACAATTGATCCCTATAATAAATGCTGTGGATTCATTTGATAAAAGAGAAATTTTAGAAAAGAAAATTATTGGAAAAGAAGATGTGGATATTGCAGACCTTATTTCTAGACTTAATATTAGTGACTGGGTTCGTCAAGGACATTTTCATTCTCTAAAGTCAAATGGTGTATGCCCATTTTGTCAACAAGAACTTCCAAAGAACTTTAGAAAAAAACTGGATGAGTATTTTAATGATTCATATAATAAAATGCTTAATGAGCTACAATTAGTTTCTACTCAATATAAAGATTTTTTTAAAACTTTGTTTGAAGAAATCAGTAGATTAGAAAGGTATCAAAATAGTTATTTTGATTACAAAAAAATAGATTCATTTTTTCAAATAATAAAATCACAGTATGGTGAAAATCTAAACTTAATTGAACAAAAAGAAAAAGAACCAAGTCGTTCTATATCTATTACCTCAGTTCAACAGTATATAGATAAGATAAATGAAGAAATTAAGGAAGCTAATAAAGAGATCGAAGAACACAATGAGTTACTAAAAAACTTAAAAGTTGAACAAAACAATTTGATTTCAGACATATGGAGATTTATTGTAGAAGAAAACAAAAATAACTATGAAGTTTATAAACAAAAAAGTAGTAAGACTGAAAAAGCTATACAAGGTATTAATGAAAGCATTGAGAAAAAGGAAAAGCATAGAAGAGATATAGAAATAGAAATTAGTAGGTATGAACAGGAATTAACAAGCATTAAACATTCAATTAATGAGATAAACAGCATACTTTCGTCCTATGGTTTTGATAGTTTTAAATTATCGGAGGCTGAAAGAGGAAATTATAAAATTATACGTGATGATGGGTCTGAGGCTGAAGATACATTAAGTGAAGGAGAAAAGACTTTTGTTACGTTTTTGTACTTTTATCAACTTATTAAAGGAAGTAATAATGAAGAGCAAATATTAGCTAACAAAATAGTTGTAATTGATGACCCTATTTCCAGCTTAGACAGTAACGTTCTATTTGTTGTAAGTAGTTTAATAAGAAAACTTATTGATGAAATACGAGAAAATCAAAGTTCTAACTTAAAGCAAATAATCATTTTAACCCATAATGTATATTTTCATAAGGAAGTATCATTTAACAAAGGAAAAGGAACAGACAAGTTGAAAGATGAAACATTTTGGATTATACGAAAGATAAATAATAAATCATATTTAAAAAGATACAATGAAAACCCGATTAAGACATCTTATGAATTGCTGTGGAAAGAATTAACTTATTTAAAACATGAAAAATCTGTAACAATTCAAAATGTCATGCGACGAATACTTGAGAATTATTTTAGATTTTTTGGAAATATAAATATTGACACAGAAGTAGATAAGTTTGCAGAAGAAGATAGGATTGTTTGTCGCTCCTTACTTTCTTGGGTTAATGACGGATCTCATCACATTAATGAAGATCTGTATGTGGAAAGTGGAGAATTGAACGAAAGGTATTTAAAGGTATTTAAGGACATATTTTATAATTTGGGACATGGCTCTCATTATGAAATGATGATGGGAGGATGTGAAGTTAAGTATCCTGATTCAGAAAAAGAATTAGTTTGATTTCCATAACACGGCTGTTGATTATCCAAAATTAGGCATACTCCTCCCGTATATTCGGGCATGCTCAAATAAGACAGCTGCCATCTCGGATTTCCATTCGAGAGGAAGTTGTCCAGAGAAAAAACGACGGACAAACGAAAGAAAGGTAAGGGACGAGGTTGTCCGCTTTTCCGTGCGATGATATAGCCATCTCAGTAACACATTGGTACGGTGCCTGTCACGCCCCGAGGATTGTCGAGATTTGTAGAAATAGAGAGTCATAGCGCGTGTACTTCTCTGCAATTTTTGACTCTCTTTGCTTTTTATTGTAGGAAAGGTGCCTTCACATTTTGAAATTACAATCGTTCCGTTCGTATAGTATACCAAAACACCTGCTATACGATTAAGTTTGGTTCTTGCTGTCGAAGGAAGAAGTGGATTTTGGTGATGGGGCCACGAATGTCGTTAATTGGGGTGTCGCGTAATACGTAAAGGGTAATATGTTCGAATAAAAATGCTAACGTTCTTTCTAAACCCCTCTGCTTTCGATATAGGCTTTGACAAACTCGCCGTAAGCTTTCTTATCTATTATGGGATTTACATAATTTAACTTCCGATCTTTATAAGTATAGTTCTCTCGAATCCAACGAAAGTCTTTATCGTTATTGCTAACTAATACGGCATTATGTATAAGAGCCGCCGCTGCAACAAGAGCGTCTGGTGCTTTAATACTCTTTTTGCGTGTACGATCGGCTCTCGCTTTTCTTCTTATGTCAGCTGCTAGCTCCGTATCTTCTCTAGTGATGTCATAAATTTGATCGGCCAGTTGAATATATCCTTTTCTATTTTCTCTTATATCAGGATCTGTTTCGATTTCGAAATGAGACATGATTTCCATCTCAATCAAGGTAGTCATAATAATTTCCGCTTCATCTTCAATCAGCTGTTCAATAAACTCTACTGCATCAGGGTAACCCATTTCATGTGCCGCATATATATTTGTATCAATTAGTATTTTTGTTGACACTGCTTAATCCTCCCACTCTTCTCTATTTGCAATTCTTAATGATTCCAACACGCCTTCTTTGCTAAATAACTTTGCACTACCAACCAGACGTTTGTGTAACGCTTTCTTTTCTTCCTTGGTTAGCTTCTTCTTTTCAGGTCGCACTTGAATGACCTCCTTCACTTGCCCTTCTGTTAGAACAGGCACTTCGATTCGGTAATGATGACGGTTTTGACGCGCGATTCTCTTTAAAATTGGTCGTTTTGCTGTTCCAGTTATTATATGATAGGCGCCACGGTTCCTTTTTTTGTTAGTTCTCATTTGCATCCCCACCTTGGTTGAGGTTTTATACATATTATATCATGTTTCAAGAAGTCATGATACGGTGCCACGCCCGAAGCATGCCGAGATTTATAGAAGCAGAGAGTGATCGTTTTTCTCTCTGCTCTTCCATTTTCGAAGCAGGAATGTTGTTTTTGCTGTCGAAAATACACAACAAAACAGAAAGCGAGGTGCATATATGGCGGTTGATCATGATCGATTGTTTAAAGAGTTGATTACGACGTTTTTTGAAAAGTTTCTTCTCCTCTTTTTCCCGCATGTGCATGAGCATATTGACTTTCAGCACGTGTCGTTTTTGTCAGAGGAACTGTTCACTGATGTGACGGCAGGGGAGAAGTATCGCGTCGATTTGCTTGTGGAAACGAAGTTGAAAGGAGAGGATAGCCTTATTATTGTCCATATCGAAAACCAAAGTTATGTGCAGCCATCGTTTCCCGAACGAATGTTTATTTACTTTAGCCGCTTGTTTGAAAAATACAGAAAGCCGATGTTGCCGATTGCCGTATTTAGCTACGACTATCTTCGCCATGAACCTTCATCGTTTACGCTTCAATTTCCGTTTTTCGATGTACTCCAATTCCGATTTCTTACTGTGGAGTTGCGCAAACAAAACTGGCGTGATTACATTCGCCACGACAACCCAATCGCCGCTGCGCTGTTAAGCAAAATGGGGTATACTGAAAGTGAACGGGTAGAACTAAAGAAGCAATTTTTACGCATGATTGTGCGGATGGAATTAGACGAAGCAAAGCAGCGATTGTTAATCGGCTTTTTTGAAACATATGTGAAGCTGTCAGATGAGGAAGAACAACAATTACGAAACGAGGTGAATGAAATGGAAACGAAAGAAAAAGAACAAGTGTTAGAGTTAATCATTTCGTACGAGAAAAAAGCGTTAGAAAAAGGCTTAAAAGAAGGAGTGGAACGAGGGTTACAACAAGGTTTGCAACAAGAAAAACGCCAGATTGCGAAAAAGATGCTAGCGAAGGGCTACGACGTACAGACAATCCACGAACTGACGGAGTTGTCTGTAGAAGAGATTGAGAAGCTGAAATGATAGGCTCTCTGTTTTAAATTTTTACCGTTTCCCATCCACCGCGCATTTCTGTTTTGTTAGACGAGTGGAAAGAAGATTGGGAGAGATGAAAAAGCTCGAGGAATAGCTTAGGCGGTGCATGTTCGCACCGCCTATTTGTCAATTGTTGCGCGAGCATAAATCGTTCATAGTGCTCTAATGATCGTTCATCGCTCAAGAAAGCAATGTCAATATCGCTATCGTGACAAATGTGTTCTGTTGCTGTTGATCCGAACAAATAAATGACATATGGGGAACGGCATTTGTTAACATTTCGACTATAGCTTGTTCCATGGCTCTATCCGTTTTTTTATTTTTTATACCCGTCACATTTTCGAGTTTATTGAGTGAAACTTTTGCTTTTCTTTGTTTCTTCCTTTTTAATGAAGTTACGAGGGATTTTTTTGTAGAGGATAGGAGAGAAACAAATGAAAATTCAATCCATTGAACCAACGCCAAGTCCAAATACAATGAAAGTGCTGCTTGATGAAGAGCTTCCGTTTGGCACAAGTTATAACTATAAGCCGTCGCAAGCGGAACAGGCTCCAGAAATTATTCAACAATTATTGAAAATTGAAGGCGTAAAGGGCATTTATCATGTCGCGGATTTTTTAGCTGTTGAACGGCATGCGAAATATGATTGGAAACCGATTTTAACGAAAGTGCGTGAAGTATTTGGCGAACAGGTCGAACCACTTCAAGAAAATAAGGCGGTGCGCAACGAGCATTTTGGCGAAGTGAAAGTGTATGTGCAAATGCTTTATGGCTTACCGATGCAAGTGAAGTTAACGGACGGTCACGAAGAGAGACGAGTTGGCTTGCCACAGCCGTTTGTCGATGCGGTGTTAGAAGCGCAAAAACATGCGGGGAATATCGTCATGGAGAGAAAGTGGGTCGAAAAGGGCGTTCGATACGGGACGTTTGAAGAAATCGGCGCCGAAATAGTCGAGGAGTTGTCTGCCGCTTATCCACCCGAACGGCTCGAGCGGTTCGTGAATATGTTTAAACAAGGCGAGCAGGTGAAAACGCAAAAACGAACGAGTTTTCAAGTGACAGAACAAATGCTAGATGACCAAGATTGGACGAAACGATATGCAGCGTTAGAGCAAATGGGAGAGCCGACAGAAAACGATTTGCCGGTGTTGGCGAAGGCGTTAAAAGATGAAAAAGTCGCCATTCGTCGCTTAGCGACTGCGTATTTAGGAATGATTGGCGGAAAAAATGTACTTTCATATTTATATGAAGCGCTAAAGGATCCAGCCGTTTCTGTGCGCCGTACCGCTGGCGACTGTTTGTCTGATATTGGCGATGTGGAGGCCATTCCTGTGATGGTCGAAGCGCTAAAAGATGCAAGCAAGCTCGTTCGCTGGCGTGCCGCGATGTTTTTATATGAAAATGGCGATGAATCCATTCTGCCTGCGTTAAAAGCAGCCGAAAACGACCCGGAATTTGAAGTAAGCATGCAAGTAAAAATGGCCATTGAACGAATCGAAGGTGGCGAAGAAGCGAAAGGATCCGTTTGGAAACAAATGACGGAGAGTAGAAAGGGATAAATATAGTTATCTTGGAGATTTGAAAAATACAAGTAAAGGTACATCGCTACGAAATAATGAAAGCGTACTAGAAGAACAGCAGTCACCATCGCTGCAATCGCTAGCAGAAGAAGGGAAAACGTGCACGGACGGAAATTGCGCTATCGACTAAATTCAAGCAGATGAAAAGCCGGCTAGGGAACTTTAGCCGGCTTTATAAAAAGACAAGAAAGTACATGGGAGTTACCACGGTAAGCTGTCTAGCTCCAAGCGCCATGGACAAACCATCCTCGGTGGGGCTTGTGCGCCCTTCGCGGAGCCAAGGATGGCGACATTTCGCCGTTGCCCGCAGGATGCGGGCTGCCTTTAGGCGAAATTGGGACACTTTGCGCTTTTCTTATTATTCCACATCATCCATATGCAAAATGGAATCAAGCGAAATTGCTAAATCTGGATACAAAAAAGATGTTAGTACATCTCTCGGACCGAATACCGCCCGTTTTTGAAACCGTCCGTCTTCTAAGCCGATGACTTCAATCGTCCGATTGCTTGGGTCAACCATCCAGTACTCTTTCACACCATTTGCTTCATACAAATAATATTTTTGATTTCGATCTTTAATTCCTGTGCTAGCGGATAACACTTCGATCACGAGATCGGGTGCACCTTGTACTCGGTTTTTCTTCAGTTGAGTTACGTTGCAAATAACGAATAAATCCGGCTGTACAACTGTTTGCGCTTCTTCTTCATTTTTAGCTGTATCGAATTGCACATCAAATGGGGATAAGATGAGGCGGCATCCTTGTGCTTTGAAGTAAGGAGCTAAGGCGAGATACAGTTCGCCAACAACATATTGATGAACATACGAAGGCGATGCAAGCAAATAAGGGATACCGTCAATCAGCTCCCAATTTCCTTCCCATTGTTGAATATCTTTATATGAATACAGACGACCGTGTTGTGCTTTTTCCATCTCTCTCACCTGCTTCTTTGTCTTTTTTACATTATATCACAATGAGAGGGCACTTTTTGTATGCGACGAGAATCAAGCCTCATCTTTTTCGTTTTTTTTACATATTTCGACAAAATTTTGTGTGTATGTTTGCTATAGTAGGATTAATATTTGATCGAGGAGGGATGGATATGATTCGTAAGCTGAATAGGGCGGATCATCATGTTGTGTTTTCTTTTTTAAAGCAAGAGCCGTCACTTAATCTTTTTATTATCGGTGATATTGAAGCGTTTGGATATGAGCAGGAGTTTCAAGAGCTATGGGGTGACTTTGATGAGGACGGTGCATTGCGAGCCGTGTTGTTGCGATTTTATGATTCGTATATTCCATATGCTCCGGGGGAGTTTGATATAGACGGATTTGCGAAAATTATGAGAGATACTGCTCATTCTGTTCGACTTTCTGGAAAAACAGATCTTGTTGCAGCATTTGAACATCTCTTGCCACTTGGGAAAAAGCGTGTGACGTATTTTTGCGAATGTAACGAAATCATATTTCCGGAAGTGGAAAGCCGCTATGAAATAAAACAAGCAACGATCAATGATGTGGATCGAATAATAGCGTTGCGCAGTCGCATTGCTGAGTTTTCGGTGCTTCCTTCATCGCGAGATATGCTTGTCAAATCGTTAGAGACGAACACAGGTCGCACGTATTATATCGAGGAGGATGGCCGCATGGTGTCGTCTGTCTCGACAACTGCAGAGAATACGCTGTCTGCGATGGTTGTCGGTGTTTGTACGGATCCGAATGATCGTCAAAAAGGGTATGCAAGCGAAATAATGAAACGTGTCATCCAAGACTATATTCGCGCAGGCAAAACGTTATGTTTATTTTATGATAATCCGAGTGCAGGACGTATTTATAAACGACTTGGTTTTTCCGATATCGGCATGTGGACGATGTATGGGTGACATATGGTTTTTGTTTGCGGTTTTGCGTATATGTTGACACATATAAACAAAATGAAAGGTGCGGATGCATATGCCATTATATTTTGCGTACGGTAGTTGCATGTCGTTTTCGGACTTAGAAAGAACGACAAGTTTTGAGTACGTTGGAACGGGGATTGTTTTCAATTATCGCCTCGCATTTTCGGTATATTCGCGTACGAGACAAGGTGGGGTCGCTGATATCGTATATGCTCCGGGGGAAAAAGTGGAAGGAATTTTGTTTGAAGTGCCGGACTTTAAACAGTTAGACAGACGAGAAGGCCATCCGAATTTTTATCGGCGTTGTGAAATTGAAGTGTGGGATGAACAAGCGAAAACGATGCGAATAGCTAGTACGTATGAAGTCGTTCACAAAAAAACAGCTGAAATTCCGCCGTCTCGTGAGTATGCGAACATTTTGCTAGAAGGGGCGAAACGATTGTCTGAGCCATACCAGCAACAGTTGCAAGCACATATTTTTTCACTTTGGGGAAAAGAAAAAACAACCGAGTAAGGTGAGCGAAGATGAAATCGTTTCAAGTGTTCGTATACGGGACGTTGCTGCAAGGGGAGCCGAATCATCATGTTGTTGCCCCGTATGTTGCACATATCGAGAAAGGTGCTGTATGTGGTTGGCTTCATAGCGTTCATGATTTGTATCCGGCTTTAGTGCTTGATCCGTCTGCTCCTCCTGTGGACGGGGAATGGCTGACGGTGAGCGAAAAAGGACTAAGGGCAATGGATCGGCTTGAAGGATATTACGGAGAAGGAAAGCACAACGATTATGAACGAGTATTCGTGACAGATGTAAACGGAAAGACGGTCGGATTTGTGTATGTATACCCAAGCGAGCGAGCGAAACATTTGCCGCGAATCGGCACGTCGTGGAGGGCGTATAGGCAGTCGCGAAAAACATAAGAGACAAGAGAAGCGTGAAGTTTGCAAGTTTTTGACGCACTTCACGTTTTTCTATTGTTACATATGTGAATATAATAGAGGAGATGGATGCGTTCACTGAAAAAATGGAAATGAAGAGAGGGAAATACGGTGCAGCTTGGAGCGGTTGTCATTCAAGGAGAAAATGTATTACTTATCGTCAATTTGCTTATGACGTACGTGTTTTTTTATTACGGTTTGTTCGTTTTAAAAGCGAAACGAGATGTGATGGATGTTATTTTCAACAGTTTCATATATGGTTTGGTCATATGGAAATTGAGTTACGGTATTGTGCATCCGAACGTGGTGTTACAAAATCCGTTAACGCTCGTTTATTTCAACGGTGGCGTTGTTGGCCTTGTTTTAGCAGCAATATTTATTGTCGTGTATACATATTGGCAACTGAAAAAACAACACATTTCGTTCGATGTTTATATTCGTTCAGCTACTCCTATATATTTCGGGTACTGGGTCGTATTCAGTATGGTGAAAGGAAGTGAATTTTCGGAACAGCACTTCATTTGGCTACAAGCTATCGTAGCTCTTATTTTTTTCGTTGTCTCTTCCCGTACAAAAACGACGCAAAAGTTCGGACAATTGCTTGTTTTGTTCCATATTTTTGCCTTTATCTTTATATTCGCACCAATATCGGATACGACAAATGAAGGCACGTCAGAGCAATCGAGTACAAACGTTGGAATTGATGTTGGAGAAATGGCTCCGGATTTTGAATTAATGACATTAAAAGGAGAAAAAGTACAGTTGTCTCAATTTCGGGGGAAGAAAGTGATTTTAAATTTTTGGGCGTCGTGGTGTCCTCCGTGCCGCGCAGAAATGCCAGAGATGCAACGATTTTATGAACAGCATGGACAACATGTCGCCATTGTAGCTGTCAACTTGACGAATAAAGAAAAAAATCATCAAGCCGTTGAGACGTTTATTAACGAAAAAGGAGTGTCATTCGATATTATGTTTGATGAGCAAGGAACGGTTAGTAAAACATATGAAGTCATCACCATTCCGACTTCGTACATTATTGATGAACACGGAGTCATTCTCCATAAACATGTGGGCCCCCTTTCATATGATATGATGAAACGAACCGTTTTGTCGGAATGAGCTCGGTCGTTTCGTATGTTGAGCGAACAGCTTTTATATCTGTTCGCTCATTTGGTGCGCTCGGCATGGGTGCAATCTCTAGGGTGAAATAGTCGAAAAGGGTACTGGCGTATTTCAAATAGCCCCATCTTACACAGAACCCTTGGAAACTCCTATTGGAATGACCAAGGTCTCAAAAGTCTACAAGAACGTTATGAATTCTTGCGTTATTGATCTTGATTCAACCGCCGTATACGGAACCGTACGTACGGTGGTGTGAGAGGACGGAGGTTAATCACCTCCTCCTACTCGATTGAATCAAACATTTTTGATCTTGTTAAAAAACGCACCCCTTCGGATCCTTCAAGAGAAAACATACCGCCGCGACCAGGTACAACATCAATAATGAGTTGTGTATGTTTCCAATATTCGTATTGAGCAGCGTGTATATAAAATGGGCATCCTCCGATTTCCCCAAGCAACACGTCCGACTGTCCGATGATAAACTCCCCTTGTGGATAGCACATTGGTGAACTTCCATCGCAACAGCCGCCCGATTGATGAAACATAAGCGGACCGTACTTTGCTTTTAATTGTTCAATAAGTTGCAGTGCAGCATTGGTCGCGATCACTTTCGGTTGCATGTGCATCATCCTTTCAAAAAAGGCAGCGCTTTTGAGACGCTGCCTGAACGATTAGAAAAATCCAAGTTTTTTCGGCGAATAGCTAACAAGCAAGTTTTTCGTTTGTTGGTAGTGATCGAGCATCATTTTGTGCGTTTCGCGACCGATTCCTGACATTTTATATCCGCCAAACGCTGCATGCGCAGGATATGCGTGATAACAATTTGTCCACACGCGTCCAGCTTGAATGCCCCGACCAAAGCGATAGGCTGTATTCATATCGCGCGTCCATACACCAGCACCTAGTCCGTATAATGTATCGTTTGCGATGGACAACGCTTCTTCTTGATCTTTAAATGTTGTGACAGACACTACTGGACCGAAAATTTCCTCTTGGAAAATGCGCATCCGATTATGTCCCTTGAAGACAGTCGGTTTCACATAATAGCCGCCTTGTAAATCTCCTTCTAACATATTGCGTTCGCCACCGATGAGAAGTTCAGCGCCTTCTCGTTTGCCGATGTCAATGTATGACAAAATTTTCTCTAGCTGTTCGGATGAAGCTTGGGCGCCAATCATTGTGCTCGTATCGAGCGGATTACCTTGTTTAATTTGTTTGACTCGCTCTAATGCCCGTTCCATAAATACGTCGTAAATGGATTCTTCGATTAATGCACGTGAAGGGCATGTACAAACTTCTCCTTGATTTAAAGCGAACATCGTAAATCCTTCAAGCGCTTTATCAAAAAATTCGTCATCTTTCGCAGCGACGTCCGCGAAGAAAATGTTTGGTGATTTTCCGCCGAGTTCAAGTGTGACCGGAATTAAATTTTGAGATGCATATTGCATAATGAGACGTCCTGTCGTCGTTTCGCCGGTAAAGGCAATTTTTGCGCTGCGCGGGTTAGAAGCGAGCGGTTTGCCAGCTTCAAGACCAAATCCGTTGACGACGTTGACAACTCCTTTTGGTAGTAAGTCTTGGATGAGCTCGATCAGCACGAGAATTGATGTTGGTGTTTGTTCGGCTGGCTTTAGTACAACGCAGTTGCCAGCAGCTAAAGCAGGTGCAAGTTTCCAAGCTGCCATTAAAATTGGGAAATTCCACGGAATAATTTGTCCGACAACGCCGAGCGGCTCTTTAAAATGATAAGCAACGGTATCGTTGTCAAGCTCCGCTAATGTGCCTTCCTCAGCGCGAATGCAACCAGCAAAATACCGGAAATGATCAATGGCTAAAGGAATGTCAGCTGCACGTGTTTCACGAATGGGCTTTCCGTTTTCCCACGTTTCCGCCACAGCAAGCATGTCTAAGTTTTCTTCCATTCGGTCTGCGATTTTGTTTAACAGGCGTGCCCGCTCGGCAACAGATGTACGCCCCCATGCTTCTTTCGCTGCATGAGCTGCATCGAGTGCCAATTCAATATCGGCAGCTTTTGAACGAGGGACTTCGCAATATACTTGTCCAGTGACTGGCGAAATGTTCTCGAAATATTCCCCATCAATTGGAGGTACCCATTCTCCTCCGATGAAATTTTCGTATCTTTTTTTAAATGTAATGAGTGAGCCAGGTTGTCCAGGCTGAGCGTAAATCATTTGAATTCCTCCTTTTGTATCCGTTTTCAAAAAACAATGGATGACCAAGTCTGATACAAATGATATGTGTCCATTTTGTGAAATATGATAAATAAAAAATGTCTCATATTTTTGTTTTATTTAAAAAGGGGCTTTTTGGATCAGCCCCTTGTAACAAATAAACTAGCCTCTTCGAAACGTTTTTTGTAGTTGATGCGAGATATTCATTGAACAAAATTTAGGACCGCACATTGAACAAAAGTGGGCAAGTTTTGCTCCTTCAGCTGGTAATGTTTCATCGTGATACTCACGTGCACGTTCAGGATCTAAAGACAAGTTAAATTGATCGTACCACCGAAACTCAAATCTTGCTTTTGACAAGGCGTCGTCTCGTTGTTGTGCATTAGGATGTCCTTTGGCCAAATCAGCTGCATGAGCGGCAATTTTATAGGCGATGACACCTTGGCGCACATCTTCTTTATTCGGTAAACCAAGATGTTCTTTCGGAGTGACATAGCAAAGCATAGCTGTACCATGCCAACCGATAAGCGCTGCACCGATGGCAGAAGTAATATGATCGTAGCCTGGTGCAATGTCGGTAGTTATAGGACCTAATGTATAAAAAGGTGCCCCGTGACAAATTTCAATTTGTTTATCGACATTTTCTTTAATTTTATGCATTGGAACATGTCCGGGTCCCTCAATCATAACTTGAACATCGTGTGTCCAAGCGATTTTTGTTAATTCTCCAAGTGTTTGCAATTCGGCAAATTGAGCTTCATCGTTTGCATCCGCAATAGAACCTGGACGTAACCCATCGCCAAGTGAAATAGCAACATCGTAAGTTTTTACAATTTCACAAATCTCTTCAAAATGAGTGTATAAAAAGTTTTCTTCATGATGTGCTAAACACCATTGTGCCATTATTGAACCGCCACGCGAGACGATGCCTGTTGTTCGATTGATCGTCAATGGAATATAGCGAAGTAGCACACCTGCATGAATGGTGAAATAATCCACACCTTGTTCCGCTTGCTCGATTAATGTTTCACGATAAATGTCCCATGATAAATTTTCAACAATACCGTTCACTTTTTCTAATGCTTGATAAATCGGTACAGTACCAACTGGAACAGGAGAGTTTCGAATGATATATTCTCTAGTTTCATGTATAAATTTTCCGGTTGATAAATCCATGACTGTATCTGCTCCCCAGCGAATTGCCCAGAGCATTTTTTCAACTTCTTCATCCATTGAAGATGTAACAGATGAATTTCCAATATTTGCATTAATTTTTACATGAAACTGACTTCCGATAATCATCGGTTCACTTTCCGGATGATTAATATTAGCTGGAATGATTGCTCTACCTGCCGCAACTTCTTGTCGAATAAATTCTGGATTCATTTGTTCACGTATTGCAACAAACTCCATTTCTGGTGTAATAATCCCTCGTTTTGCATAGTGCATTTGTGTAACAGTTTTTCCTTTCTTTGCGCGGAATCTTCTGCATTGGAAAGGTAGGTTTGTGTTAAATGGCTGAGTTTTGTATTGTTCTACATCGCCGCGTTCTTCTATCCATTTTTCTCTTAATTTTGGCAGTCCTTGATGAATGTTCGGTTCAAACTGTGGATCAGTATATGGCCCGCTTGTATCATATACTCGAATTGGTTCATTATCCGATATGTTTGTCTCTGTTTTCGTTCGTGTGAGTTGAATTTCACGCATCGGAACAAGAATGTCTTCGCGTGTCCCTCTCACATATACTTTTTTACTTGAAGGAAATTGCATGTTAGAAAATAAGTCATTCATTTTCACTCGCTCCTTTTTCATTTTTTAGTTGGAGCAATGCCAATACGTAAAAAAATCAGGTTCTGTAACGAGAACCTGATTTTGTCCGCAAATAGTACAAGCAAAAAACACTCGCACCATCTACTTCCCTACGCTGGCATCACCCAGATCAGGTTCAAAGGGTCAAAGAACTTTTGCGCGTTCTTCTCTCAGTCCAAGCTATTGGACACCCCTAGTAGATGAAAAATTATGAACTTTAAAAATAATTTAACATATGATAAAAATGTTGTAAAGTTATATATGATAAACCTGTTAGAAAAGAGGATGTGAAAGATGAAAAACAAACTTTCTGAACGGGCTGTGTCTGTATGGCGGATATATGAAGCCATTCGTTTAATTATTTTTTTGCTTTTGTACGTGATTACTAGTTTTTTCGTTCCAACATGGATTGTTTGGGTGTTAGTTTTTTTATGGATTGTAGACGCTATTTTATTCGTTTTTTTCGTTCCACGATGGAAATGGGAACGCTGGCGATATATGATTCGCGATCGAGAAATTGAACTCGAGCACGGAGTATGGATTCGAAAGCGTACCCTTATTCCCATCCATCGCGTTCAACATGTCGATGCAAAGCAAGGTCCGTTAGCTAGAAAATATAAACTTGCTTCCATTTACATTTATACAGCGGCAACAGCGCATGAAATTCCATTTCTTGATGAACAAGAGGCAGAAACGCTGCGTGATTACATTTCTTCTTTAGTAAAGGAAGATGACTATGACGCATGAGACGAAACGGTTACATCCGATTGCGATTGTCATTTACACGATGAAGCGGTTGAAACAAGGACCTTTTCTTGCCCTTGCCTTACTGATTGCGATAAAAGAGAAAACAGGTAATCCTTTTGCTGATTGGTCGCCGTTGTTTTTATTTCTTTTATACGCTATGTTTGCTGGATATATGTCATGGAAGCGATTTACATATCGTTTAGAAGAAAATGACATGTATATTGAACAAGGGATATTTGTAAAAAAGAAACGGTATATTCCGTTTGAGCGTATTCAAGGTATTTCACATTCGTCAGGGGTGTTACAGCGGCTTGTAGGTGTTGTGCAAGTACATATTGAAACAGCTGGAAGGCAAATTGATGAACCGGAAGTCGTGTTGCCAGCCGTTTCAATAGAAGAAGCCAATCAAATCGAGCGTGCAATACGCAAATTAAACGAAGGGAACTTGCTCATAAAGCATGAGACAGATGTTGTATTTACACTTCGTTTTGGCGACGTGCTTTTTTTAGCTGTAACAAGCGGCGGCGCTTTTGGTGTTATTGCGGCGATCGGTGCATTTCTTTCTGAATTTGATAATTTTATTCCGTTTGAACGGCTAAAAACGTTTTTACCAATAGATGATACGACTTCTACCATTGTACTTTTGTTTACAATGCTAATTATCGCTTATATTTTGTCTATCGTTGGTCATCTTTTGGGCTATATGAATTTTACGGTTGTGAAACAAAAAAACACGCTAATGATTACAACTGGGTTGCTGCAAAAAAAGAGTATTTCTACGCCTGTTGAACGTGTGCAAGGCGTTGTGATTAAGGAGAGCTTGGTTCGTCGATGGTTTGGGTATGTTTCTGTTCATCTTATTCATGCAGGTGGGTCGCTCGATGATGGAAAACATGGGAGTCTTTTGTTGTTTCCGCTCGTTCGAACAAATGAAGTCACTTCACTTATTGCTGCTTGTTTGCCTGAATATCGTTTGCATGATTCGTTTCAATCGTTACCTACACGTGCACGTTGGCGTTATATATTAAGACCCACTTATATCGTCATGCCGATTACGATCGTAGCAATCATATATTTCCAGCGATTTGAAACTCTTTTTTTTCTTTTGATCGCAATGTATATCGGTTATCGGACGTATAAACAAGCGGGAGTGGCGCTCGGGGGCAAGCAACTTGTGTTGAGACGTGGATGGTTGACGATCAAAACAGTATATATGCTAAAGCATCGTATTCAATCGTTGACGATGTCACAAACTCGTATGCAACAACGGGCTCGGTTATGTACCGTACGTGCAACAGTCATGCCTGGCATACGCATAAAAGTCGTTGATGTTGATGAACGTGAGGCAAAAGCAATATACGAATGGTTTTTGGAAAATAAAGAATAAGCAATGATTGTGTCCCAAAAGAACACATTTTGGGACACAATTAAAGGAATTCGTCAATTTCCTGCAACACTTCTCCGATTTTACGGCCATGTACAATTAAATCTGCCCAATCATCGAATGGCGTCGGTTCCATATTCACGATAACAAGTTTTGCCCCGCTTCGTTTGGCGATGACAGGAAGCTCGTTCGCCGGCGATACTTGTAAAGAAGAGCCGAGCACAATCCATAAGTCCGCCCGTTCGGCTGCTGTCCATGCTTGTTCAATTGCATCATATGGCAACGATTCGCCAAATAAGACGACGGAAGGGCGCAAAAAGCCGCCACATGTGCACTCAACCTGCTTGTCTACATATCGTTTCGCATCGTACGTTTGCTTACAGCGCAAGCAATAGACGGTTCGCAACGTCCCGTGCAATTCGACGACATTTGTACTGCCTGCTTGTTGGTGAAATCCATCGACATTTTGCGTGACGATTTGATGAATAAGCCCTCGTTTTTGCCAATTGGCCAAAATCGTATGCCCAATATGCGGCCCGCATTCAAGAAGCGTGCGAATGCGATATTGGTAGAACGCGATAAATTCCCCGCGGTTATGTTTTAGCGCATACGTACTTGCTAATTGCTGCGGATTTTTCGTACGCCAAAGTCCTGTATTTGTCGAACGAAAATCAGGCAGCCCACTTTCTGTCGACATTCCTGCCCCAGTAAATACGACTGTATGCGAAGATTCTTTCAACCATCTTTCTAGCATAACTGTCCCCCTTTTTTTATCATACCATTTCTATCTTCGACCGCTTCTTCCTTTATTTTCGCATATATTTACTAGAAAAATAAGGACTTTCGATTCATGTGCATGAAAATAAGCGAAGTATAATAAAAGCAAAGGCACAGCTAAGGAAACTTAGCGTCGCAAAGCTATAGGGGCTAAGGGGAGAACCTATGCCAGCCAGCTGCCATTACCAAAAAAACATACATATGAAACGGAGGAGAAGGGTAATGTTGAAAAAAGGATTACCGATTTTATTAGCATCGATGCTTATTGCTTCCCCTACTTTCGCAGCAAAGCATGACGGAAAACATGTAGAGAAGAGCCATATTGTTGTGAAAAAAGAAGAAGCGAAGAAAAAACAACAGCTAGCGCAAAAGAAAAAAGAAGAAGCAAAGAAAAAACAAGAACTAGCCAAACAGAAAAAAGAACAACAAATGTTGAAAAACAAATTAGTAGAATTAAATAAAAAGCTCGGTAAGATCGAATTGCGTTTGGATGAGATAACAGTAGCACTCGCAGCGCTTAGCATGTCAAACGAACAACCAGTGCAAACAGAAGAAACGCCGACACAGATCGAGCAAACAACAGACGAAACAACACAAGTAGTCAGTGAACAAGGTAGTACAACTGTGACAACTCTTGAACAATCGACAGTTGTGCAAACAGATGAAGATGACGAGGAAGAAAAACAAGAAGAACTAGACAAATGGATTGGAAAACTTATTTCTACTTCTAACCAGTTAAAAGCGGTGAAAAATGAAATTCGTGCGTTAGAAAAGAAATTGTCTTCAAATGACGCCAACATGCAAGCGTTAAAAGAAAAAGTGAAAGTGTTAGAAGAAAAAGTACAACAAAATAAAAAGAAGTTGTTTGAATTAATGTAATGGGTGCCTTTTGGTGCTCTTTTTTTTGCATATTTTGATGCAAAACGTAGACGATAATAATTGTTTGAAAGGAGGAAAGCGGGATGAACATCATACGTGCACAACAAATTGCCGAGTCACCTGATATGAAAGATGTGACGTATCGCGGGAAATCTGTCTATATCGAACATGTCGATACGCAAACAGAAATGGCAACGATTCATTTTTTAGACAACCCTGAAAAGCAACAGCGCGTTCCTGTTTCACAGTTAGAGGAACATTAAGCGGTCGGGATGTGACAAAGCAACTTGTTTGTCACATCCTTTTTTGTTGAAGTAAATCAATAAATAAATGTATAAGTTTGTTGTCTTTCATGGTTGGTGCATAAAGATAAGAAAACGTTCGGTAAAAAGGAGGATGCTTTAAGCAGACGATCGATAAATGACCTTGTTTTAATTCACGCTCAATCACATGGCGTGAAAGAAAGGCTAATCCGTTTCCGCGCATTAACGTTTCTTTAATTCCTTGATTGCTGCTAATGATCATAAGCGATTTCACTTTTAGCCCGTTTGAGCGAATGAAATGATGAAAATATTCACGTGTGCCTGATCCTAATTCACGTGTAATCCATAGTTGATTTTGTAGATCGTTTATCGATACGGCTTGTTGGCAAACGAGCGGATGGTCGTTCGAAGCAACGATAACTAGCTCATCTTGCATAAACGGGTATACCGTAAGCTCTTTTTCATTCGTTTGTCCCTCAATTAAACCGATATCCGTTTGATACGTGCGGACGAGCTCTACAATTTCTTTCGTATTGCCAATGATGACTTCGAGATGCAAGTCTGGGTAATCGTTTTGTAAAGCAAATAAAAAAGAAGGTAGCACGTACTCTCCAATTGTAAAGCTAGCCCCGATTTTTAATGTCCCTTTCACACAATCGTGATGTTGTAAAATGTCTTGTTTTGTTTGCTCGTACAAGGCAATCATCTTTTTCGCCCGATCGTAAAGCAGTTCTCCCGTTGGCGTCATTTGTAATTTTTTCGGCGAGCGAATGAATAGTTTCGTTTGGAATTCTTTTTCTAAATTTTTAATATGCAAGCTCACACTCGGTTGGGATAAATGAAGAATGTCTGCTGTTTTTGTGAAATTTTTCACCTCGACTAATGTAATAAATGTTTTTAATTCTTCGTACACGACGATCGCTCCTTAGTTATTAAAAAAATAAATAGTTCTGATAATTTATATTTATTTTACTAATTTTATTTTTTGCGGTAAAGTCAAATAAAACATACTTGATTTATAGGAATAGTAGAAAAAAGAGGTGAACAAGGTTGCCATTTCAAGTGACAAACAGTCCATTTAATGAAAAACAAGTTGAGCTCCTGAATTGGCTTTTGCCGACATTAACGCCAGCACAAAAACTTTGGCTAAGCGGGTATTTAGCTGCAACCGAGTCGGTCGGAGCGCTTCAACAAGAAGCATCTATAACGAAAGAAGTGACGATCCTTTACGGGTCGCAAACAGGAAACGCACAAAAATTGGCGGAAAAAGCAGGGGAAGCACTCAAACATCGCGGGTTTCATGTGACCGTTTTCTCGATGCTTGATTTTAAGCCGAACGAGTTGAAAAAAATCAATACGTTGCTCATTGTCGTTAGCACATACGGAGAAGGTGAACCACCAGATAACGCCTTGTCATTTTACGAATTTCTCCATAGCAAGCGCGCACCGAAGCTCAATCATCTTCGTTTTTCGGTATTGGCGCTCGGCGATACGTCGTATGAGCATTTTTGCAAGACGGGAAAAGATTTCGATAAACGGTTAGAAGAGCTAGGCGGCAAGCGGTTATACGAGCGCGTCGATTGTGACGTCGATTACGAAGAAGCGGTAGCGAAATGGCTTGAAGGGGTGCTGAACGAGCTAGATAAGCACGGAGCGGTTTCCGTAGCAGCGCCCTCTGCACAAGTAAAGCCAACTGCGCTTTATTCACGAAAGCATCCGTTTCAAGCAGAAGTATTAGAAAACATCAATTTAAATGGACGCGGTTCAAATAAAGAAACGCGCCATATCGAATTATCGCTCGAAGGTTCAGGGCTTGTATTTGAACCAGGCGATTCGCTCGGTGTTTTTCCGACAAACGACCCAGAACTTGTCGACGCCATGATTGAAAAAATGAAATGGAGTCCAGACATACTTGTTTCTATTGAAGAAAAGGAAGAGCCGTTACGAGAAGCGTTGTTGTCGCGGTTAGAAATTACCGTATTAACCGAGCCATTATTGCAAGCATTTGCTTCGTTTTCGGGCGACCCAGACTTCCATGCGCTCCTTTCTTCTGAGCAAGAAGCGAAAAGAAAAGAATATATGAAAGGACGCGATGTGCTCGATGTTCTTTGTGACTTCGGTTCGTGGGAGATGACACCACAGCAGCTCGTCTCTTCATTACGAAAGTTGCAACCGCGCTTTTATTCAATCGCAAGTAGCTTGCTAGCTTATCCAGATGAAGTGCATATCACCGTTGGCGCGGTTCGTTACGAAGCACATGGGCGCTTACGGAAAGGAGTGTGCTCAACGTTTTGTGCCGAACGTTTACACATTGGTGACAAACTTCCTGTGTTCGTTCATCACAATCCGAACTTTAAACCGCCGAAAGACGCACATACACCAATTATTATGATTGGGCCAGGTACGGGGGTTGCGCCGTTCCGTAGCTTTTTACAAGAGCGTGAGGCGATGGGGGCGAAAGGGAAATCGTGGCTGTTCTTTGGCGATCAACATTTCGTGACAGATTTCCTTTATCAAACGGAATGGCAAACGTGGTTGAAAAACGGTGTGTTAACGAAAATGGACGTCGCATTTTCGCGCGATACAAAAGAAAAAGTGTACGTCCAACACCGAATGATTGAACAGAGCAAAGAATTGTTCCGATGGTTAGAAGAAGGGGCAGCCGTTTATGTTTGTGGCGACAAACAACGCATGGCGCGCGACGTTCACCAGACGCTTATTCATATTATCGAAAAAGAAGGGCAGATGAGTAGCGAACAAGCGGAAGCGTATATAGCAGAGATGCAAAAACAAAAACGGTACCAACGAGACGTATATTAGGGGGGATCATTGTGGGAAAATTTTTATTAACCGCGCCAGATGGACAGCCAAGCGATGTTGAACGCATTAAACGAGAAAGCAACTATTTGCGCGGCACATTGAAAGAAACGATGGAAGATCGCATCACCGCCGGCATTCCAGAAGATGACAACCGATTAATGAAATTTCATGGCAGCTATTTGCAAGATGATCGCGATGTAAGAGCAGAGCGGCAAAAACAAAAATTAGAGCCAGCGTATCAATTTATGATTCGCGTCCGTACCCCAGGCGGTGTAGCGACACCAGAACAGTGGCTTGCGATGGATGAATTGGCGCGGACGTATGCGAACGGGACATTGAAGCTTACGACACGGCAAGCGTTTCAGTTTCATGGCGTATTGAAATGGAATATGAAAAAAACGCTTCAAGCCATTAATGATGCCCTACTGACAACGTTGGCGGCATGTGGCGATGTGAATCGAAACGTTATGTGCAACCCAAATCCGTACCAGTCAGAAGTGCATGCGGAAGTGTATGAATGGGCGAAAAGGTTAAGTGATTATTTATTGCCACAAACAAGAGCGTATTACGAAATTTGGTTGGATGAAGAAAAAGTAGCCGGTACACCAGAAGTAGAGCAAGAGCCGATTTATGGAGCACTGTACTTGCCGCGGAAATTTAAAATCGGCATTGCCGTCCCACCGTCAAACGATGTCGATGTATTTTCGCAAGACCTTGGTTTTATTGCGATTGTCGAACGAGGAAAGCTCGTCGGTTTTAATGTAGCGATCGGTGGGGGGATGGGAATGACGCATGGCGACCGCACGACATATCCGCAGCTAGCGAAAGTCATCGGTTTTTGTAAGCCAGAACAAGTCATTGATGTGGCAGAAAAAGTCGTCACGATTCAGCGCGATTACGGCAATCGCTCCGTACGAAAACACGCCCGTTTTAAATATACGATCGACCGATTAGGGCTTGAAGCTGTCAAAGCAGAATTAGAACGCCGACTTGGCTGGGAGCTAGAAGAAGCGCGTCCGTATCATTTTGAACACAATGGCGATCGCTATGGCTGGGTTGAAGGGGTAAACGATACGTGGCATTTTACGTTATTTGTTGAGGGCGGTCGAGTGAAAGATACGGATGATTATCCGTTAATGACAGGCTTGAGAGAAATTGCAAAAGTGCATACGGGCGATTTCCGTCTCACCGCTAACCAAAACTTAGTCATCGCCAATGTGCCAAGTGAGAAAAAAGAAGAAATTGATACGCTTATTAAGCGATACAAATTAACAGATGGGAAACATTATAGTGCCCTTCGCCGCAATTCGTTAGCCTGTGTGGCTTTGCCAACGTGCGGATTAGCGATGGCAGAAGCGGAGCGCTATTTGCCAAAACTGCTTGATAAAATCGAAGAAATTGTGGAGGAAAACGGGCTTTGTGACGAGGAAATAACGATTCGCATGACCGGCTGTCCGAACGGCTGTGCACGCCATGTGCTTGGAGAAATTGCATTTATCGGCAAATCCATCGGTAAATATAATATGTACCTCGGTGCGGCGTTTGACGGCAGCCGCCTCGGCAAGTTATATCGTGAAAATATCGGGGAAAAAGAAATTTTATCTGAACTTCGTATGCTCCTTTCTCACTATGCGAAAGAACGGCTTGACGGCGAGCGTTTTGGCGACTTCGTCATTCGTGCTGGCATTGTGAAAGAAGTGACAGACGGAACGAACTTTTATGATTAAGAAAATCGGTTTCCTGTTTGGGAGCCGATTTTCTTAACATATAATTAACAAAATATTTAAATAAATATAATATGTTTTTAACAAAAGAAAGATAAAATCAAAATCAGAAAAGTGAATAAAAAAGGTGGAGAAAAGGAGAAACCGTAACAACAGCGTGGATATGTCATTCTGCCGTTGTTTTCGGTTTCTTTTTGTTTACAAGGAGGAAGTTTGTATGTTTTTACAAGATCAATTTATTGCGACAATTAAGCAACCGAAGCATATTGAGCTATTTTTACAAACGAAGTGGAGAACAGCACTACTGCAAACCGGTACAATTAGCGTCATCAAAAGGTACGTTGAGTTGTTAAAAGCTCATGATCGCTATGTATTTGTACATATCGAAAAAATACCGGGCATTAGTTATGACAAAGAGGGATTACAGTTTTTATCAAAATTTGTTCAACCGCACGGAATTGTTTCGACAAAAAGCACGTTGATTCAGTTAGCGAAAAAGGAAAAGCTATGGACAATTCAACGTTTATTTTTAGTAGATACAGACGCCGTTGAAAACGGGCTACAAGCCATTCAACAAGTTATGCCAGATGCGCTTGAAGTTATGCCTGGCATCGTACCTGACATGGTTGATCATTTAGTGAAGCAAATAAAAATTCCAGTTATTACAGGAGGATTAATCCAAAATCGTGGTCAAATGGTTCAAGCATTACGAAAAGGAGCACAAGCTGTATCGACGGGAAATCCGTTATTATGGAAAATAGCTGAGAAAGAGGGATTACAATGATTGAATTGAGGAATGTAAGTAAGTCTTACGATGGAAAAACATTTGTTCTTCATGATATAAGTGTACAAATTCAAGAGGGGGAATTTTTTGTTCTTGTTGGTCCGTCAGGATGCGGGAAAAGTACGTTGTTACGCATGATTGCTGGTTTAGAGTACATTACCGATGGACAATTAAAAATAGCAGGGAAAGAAATGAACAATACGCCACCAAGCGAACGATATATATCCATGGTATTTCAAAACTATGCGTTATACCCACATTTAACTGTTGAAAACAATATAATGCTAGGATTATATACTGCGAAACTGTCAAAGGAAGAGAAGCGAAGACGTTGTAAAGATGTAGCTGAAATGTTAGGCTTAACGGATTATCTTCAAAAGAAACCGCGTCACCTTTCGGGAGGGCAAAGACAACGAGTAGCACTTGCACGAGCTATCGTTTCTCAAAAACCGATTTGCCTAATGGATGAACCACTATCGAATTTAGATGCAAAATTGCGTACACATATGCGTTCATACATTCGTCAACTGCAACGTCAACTTGGTATGACAATCATCTATGTGACACACGACCAAGTAGAAGCAATGACGATGGCTGATCGGATGATGATATTATATGATGGACGAATTCAGCAAATTGGCGAACCGTTGTATGTATATAACAATCCGAACAATACATTTGTTGCTTCATTTATTGGTTCTCCTCCAATGAATATGGCTAAAGTACATAAGTTAAACGATTTATTTTTATTACAACAAGAATGGATTGTAAAGATTGCTCATCACGCGCAAATGGACAATAAATATGGAACGATTGGTGTTCGACCAGAACACATTAGACTTGCACATGAACACGAGCCACATGTATGGCTAACAGTTACACATGTTGAACGGCTAGGTACAGAAACACTTGTTACATTAAAACTAACAGAACAAGATGAATGGATTGCTCGGTGGCATGGGCAACATCCAATTGAAGTAGGACAACAAGTACGTATTTCAATTCATGACGAGCACGTTCTATTTTTCGATGAAGAAGGGAAAAGAATAGTGAAAGAGGGAGATAAGTATGTCACATACGATGAAACGAGCTATTGAAGGAGTTTTATATATTTTTCCTTCTTTCCTCCTATTTTCAATTTTTGTTTTTTATCCAATGGTTCAAACAGGCTACTTAAGCTTGCATATGACGGATTTCCAAGGAAACCCAACGGCATATGTTGGATTAGAACATTTTCTTTATTTACTGGAAGATCGAAATTTTAAAGAGAGCATGAAAGCGACGTTTTTGTTTGTTTTATACACTGTTCCTCCAACGGTAATTATTTCTTTCTTCTTAGCTCTTTTAGCAAATGAAAAACTAAGAGGAATACAGCTGTTTCGTACATGTTTTTCTTCGACGCTAGGAATGAGTGTGGCGGCATCTTCTGTCATTTGGATGTTTATGTACAATCCTGCTGTAGGAATAATAAACAAACTTATTGTTGCATTTGGCGGTGAGGAACGTCAATGGCTACTCCATCCTGATACAGCCTTAATTGCTGTTGCCATTGCAACAGTTTGGATGAATATCGGCTTTTCTTTTTTAATTTTACTAGGCGGGCTTCAAAATATTGACGTCACATTATATGAAAATGCAAATGTTTTAGGACTCAGCCGCATGTATCAACTATGGCGCATTACTATTCCATTATTATCACCGACTTTATTTTTCATTGTGACTGTTTCACTTATCCATTCTTTTCAAACATTTGGGCAAATCGATATTTTAACGAAGGGCGGTCCTATGAATGCGACAACTGTACTTGTTTACTCCATTTATCGGGAAGCGTTTATCAATTATAATTTCGGGTTTGCAAGTGCTCAAGCAGTAGTATTGTTTTTGATCGTGCTAGTTGTGACGTTTTTACAATTTGTACTTGTTGAAAGGAAGGTGCATTATCAATGAACCTTCTAAAAAAAATCGTGTTGTATGCCATGTTAGTTGTTTGTGCAATCATTTTGATGTTTCCGATGATGTATGCATTTCTTATTAGCTTTCTAAGCGGTGCTGAGCTTTTACAAGGAAGGTGGTGGCCAAATGATTGGTCTTTTCGAAACTATGCAGCTGCATTTGAAAAAGTTCCGCTAGCGAGATATTTGTGGAATAGTTTTTTTGTTTCATTCGTTGTGATGATTGGACAGCTAATTGTCTCTAGTTTGGCGGCATATGCTTTTGTTTTTCTTCGTTTTCCTGGGAGAAATGTATTGTTTTTTTTAACAATTACAACGATGCTTATTCCTTGGGAGGCAACAGTCATTCCAAACTATTTAACTGTTCAAGCTTTAGGATGGACGAATAATTACTTCGGTTTAACGGTTCCGTTTTTCGCTTTGGCTTTCGGCATATTTTTGTTGCGTCAACATTTTAAAACCATTCCATTTGAGCTATACGAAGCGGCACAAGTATCAGGCATAAAACATTTTCGTTTTTTCTGGTATGTCGTTTTGCCTCTTTCAAAAACAAGTTTAACTACATTAGGAATTTATAGCTTTCTAACAACATGGAATATGTATTTATGGCCGCTCCTTGTAACGAATGATGAACGTGTACGAACGGTTCAAATTGGCTTAAAACAAATGCAAACGCAAGAAATGGCGACGGAATGGGGGGTGGTGATGGCTGCGGTAATGATTGTTATTTTACCAACGTTACTTTTATTATTTGTTGGGCAAAAGCAATTGCAAAAAGGTTTGATGCAAGGAGCAATTAAATAGTTAGGGGGAATTAATTGTGAAAAAATGGATATATGCGTGTATGTTAGCGTCAACTCTAGCAGGATGTAGCGATAGCAATGAAGAGGCAACATCACAAGTGAAAGAGGAGGAATCATCGCCAAAAACAGAAGTGATTTTTTGGCATGCGATGAGTGGGGATTTAGAAAAAGCGTTAAATGAAATTGTGGATGATTTCAATGCTTCACAAACAGAAATTGAGGTTAAACCCGTATTTCAAGGAACGTATGAAGAGGCGTTGACAAAATTTAATGCCGTAGCTGGAACAAAAGATTCACCGACTATTATGCAAACATTTGAAATTGGGACAAAATATATGATTGAAAGCGGGAAAATTGAACCTGTCCAAACGTTAATTGATCAAGAAGGGTATGACGTATCACAATGGGAAAAAAATATTGTAAATTACTATACGGTAAATGGAAAAATTTACTCTATGCCGTTTAATTCATCGACACCTGTACTTATTTACAATAAAGATGCTTTTAAGGAAGCTGGTTTAGATCCAGAAAAACCTCCAATGACATATAGTGAATTAAAATCAGCAGCGAAAGCGTTAACGAAAGATGGGAAATATGGTTTTTCAATCTTGAATTATGGTTGGTTTTTTGAACAAATGTTAGCTGTACAAGGTGGTCTTTATGTAAATGAAGACAATGGGCGAAAAGGAGAAGCAACAGCAGTAAAGTTTAATGGAGAAGAAGGGCTACGTGTATTTCAACTCATTTATGATATGTATAAAGAAGGAACGTTTTATAATGTCGGTCAAAACTGGGATGATATGCGTGCTGCTTTCCAATCTGGAAAAATGGCTATGTATTTAGATTCTTCAGCAGGAGTAAGGACGATTGTTGATCATGCGCCGTTTGAAGTCGGAGTATCTTATTTGCCAGTTCCAGATGATGTCGAAAGACAAGGAGTCATTATTGGAGGAGCGTCATTATGGTTAATGAAAGATGTGGATGATGCAAAGAAAAAAGCAGCATGGGAATTTATGAAATACGTGACGACTCCGGAAGTACAAGCAAAATGGCATGTTTATACAGGGTATTTTGCAGTCAATCCGGCCGCTTATGATTTGCCACTTGTGAAAGAACAATGGGAAAAGTACCCACAACTTAAAGTAACAGTAAACCAATTGAAAGAAACGAAGGCCACACCAGCGACTCAAGGAGCATTAATCTCTGTTTTTCCACAAGCGCGTCAGCGTATTGTTAGCGCTATGGAAAGTTTATATCAAGGTGTTGATCCAAAACAAGCGCTTGAGCAAGCAGCTAATGAGATAAATCGCGAATTAGAAATGGCGAAAAAACGATAAATAAGAAGGGTGTCCACTAGGGCATCCTTTCATTATGAGAGGAGTAGAACAATCATGTATATTTATGCTCATCGAGGATTTAGCGGGGAGTATCCTGAAAATACAATGATTGCTTTTCAACGAGCGTATGAGCTAGGGGTAGATGGTATAGAATTAGATGTCCAAATGACAAAAGATGGGGAACTAGTTGTTATTCACGATGAGTGTATAGAACGAACAACAGATGGGATAGGGTATGTAAAAGACTTTTCATTTCGTCAGCTTCGCCAATTAGATGCCGGAAGCTGGTTTCATCCTCGTTTTGCAAGAGAACGAATTCCAGCGTTAGCAGAAGTTTTGGATTGGCTATCTGATCAAAAAAGATCAATCATTTTGAATATTGAGTTAAAAAATGGTATAATTCATTACGATGGCATGGAGGAAAAATTGCTCACTTTGTTGTATTCATATCGTTCGTGGTCGCATCGTATTGTTTGCTCCTCCTTTTCTATTCGGAGTTTATATCGGTTGTATCAGCTTGATCCAAATGTTGATAAAGCCATGTTAGTAGAAGGTTCTCAATGTGATGTATTGGATAAGGCTCGTGTATGTCATGCAAAGGAAATTCATGGTGATTGGAATTTTTTAATTTCTCGGGAAGGAGAGGAAATCAGTAAAAAGATGGACATTTGCGTATACACTATGAATGATCCGCTTTTGCTTACTGAGTTGATTAAACGGGATGTAAAAGCGCTCATGACTGATTTTCCTAATTGTATGCTTAGGGGATGAATAAAAATATGTATTGGTTATATTTATCTGTAGCAATTATCTTCGAAGTCATCGGAACAACTGCGATGAAATGGTCGAATGGACTTACGAACATATGGGCGACAATTGTCATGTTTGTTTGTTACTTAATCAGTTTTACATCACTTGCTATGGCTTTAAAAGGAATTGATGTTTCCATTGCATATGCCATTTGGTCAGGATTAGGTATTGTATGCATTACGTTCATCGGTTTGTTTTTGTTTCATGAAATGATAAGTGTCAAAAAGATCGTAGGAATTGCATTTGTTATTATAGGCGTCGTTTTATTAAAAACAAATTAAATAAAGAAAGCGGTGGGTTTACATGATTGTTACAACAACAAACAGCATTGAAGGAAAGCAAATTGAGCAATACCTTGGCTTAGTGTCTGGGGAGGTCATTTTAGGCGCCAACGTTGTCCGCGATTTTTTAGCGAGCATTACCGATATTATTGGCGGTCGGAGCGGAACATACGAGAGCAAGCTAGCTGAAGGACGGGATATGGCTGTACAAGAAATGGTGAAAAAAGCGCGCAATATGGGCGCGAATGCAGTCATTGGTGTCGATCTTGACTTTGAAACGTTGCGCGATGGAATGATGATGTGCATTGCGACAGGTACAGCGGTGAAGTTGAAAGGGGAATAAAAAAGTTTGCGAAGAAGCTCGTGTGGCTTCTTCGCAAAGTGTTGAAAAAGTGGAGCGTCAAGAAAAAAGTTCACGAAAGACGTGGGCTTTTTCTTTCTTTAGATTGTCGAATTTTTAAAATACCTTAACTTAAGGAAGATAAACTCACAAATATGCAACCACTTACCGGTGTGAGCTACCTAAAGTATACAATTGAAAAACGGTTTTGCCCTTGACAAAATCGTTTTTCAACAGTCTGAAGGGTTTTGCCAAAGGCCTTTGGTATGTTTGATTTTCAAAGGATGATAAATTTTTTGTAACAAAATTACATGCATATTTAAGCATAACATGATTACTATTGTTATTGAAAAGTGTTTATGTTATATTTTAAATCGTAATAATTACTGTTATCAAGAGGTGATACAATGCAACCTTTTTTTATTATTGTTGGAGCTGGCCCAGCAGGAATTGGAATGGGAATTTTATTAAAACAGTTAGGAATAGAGAATTTTGGAATATTAGAGCGTGATTGCATTGGTTCTTCGTTTCGACAATGGCCAAAAGAAATGCGTTTTATTACTCCTTCGTTTGTTGGTCAAGGTTTCGGTGCATTAGATTTAAATGCTGTGTCCCCCACTACCTCACCGGCATACACTCTACAAAAGGAAAGATTAAGTGGAGAAGACTATGCTTTGTATTTAGACTTGTTGGCCGAACACTTTGATTTACCGATTCGCGAAGGTGTAAATGTCAATCGTGTTTTTCCGTCAAAAAGTCGATTCCAGTTAGAAACGAATGAAGGGAAATATGAGGCTGACGCTGTTATTTGGGCAACTGGGGAATTTCAATTTCCAAACGCTCAACCATTTCCAGGGGCAGAGCATGCGCTGCATAATCGCTACGTAGATAGTTGGAAAACGTTTAATAAAAATCGCCATTATATTGTCATAGGGAGCTATGAAAGTGGAATAGATGCTGCTGTAAACCTTATTTCTCTTGGAAATGAAGTCACAGTTATTTCTAAATATCGATTATTTGCGCAAAAAGAGGCAGATCCAAGCGTTTCCTTAGCACCTTATACATGGGAGCGTTTAAAAGAAGCACTAGAAACAGAGCGACTGTATTTTATAGAGGATGTAGAAGTTGAAAAAATAGAAAAACAAAAATCAACATATACATTATTTCTTTCAAATAACGAAACACTTCAGACAAATCAACAGCCGATTTTAGCTACAGGTTTCCGTTCAGGGGCAGAGGAAATTTATTCATTGTTTGAGTGGGGAGAAAATGGAAAGCCGAAATTGACCGTAAATGATGAATCAACATTAGTTAACAATTTATTTTTGATTGGTCCCAGTGTTGCACATGAAAAGGCAATCTTTTGTTTTATATATAAATTTAGACAAAGATTTGCAGTGGTGGCCAAACAACTTGTTGATCGATTTCAACTTCCACATGACGAGGAAGTGTTTAGATACTATGAAAAAAATCAAATGTATTTAACGGATTTATCTTGTTGTGAAGTGCAATGTGAATGTTAAGTAGGAGTTTATATACATGCACTTTGTAGCTTTCATATGAGCAAGCATGATCTATTAACAGTCGAAAAAATGAAGTTAAACTTCTCATTTGTAGCTATATAACTTGTGCACGATGGCTCGTTCGCGAACATCGCTCATGGGTGCAATGGCGTTATCGCAATGAAAATGGCGCAAAAGCCCGAGGATTACGTCGTGGCAGAAGCTGAATTTGGCGCGGATTTAGGTGTGGAAAAGTTTTTACATATTAGTTTTCTCGTTGTGTTAATCGGTGATGTCATGACGATGCTAGGGCTTCCAAAACAACCAGCAGCGCTTCAAATGGATGTTGATGAATATGGAAACACGCGTGGGCTTTTCTAAATTATCAATAGGTTGAAAAGCGTCTCATCAATATGATGAGGCGTTTTTTATTGAGCAAGCAAAAAAATTGAAATATTTGTTGAAGTTATTATAATGTAAATATTCCATTTGTTTTGTAGGGAGAGAGGAAAATGCAAACAAGTGTTGAACAGCGAGTAAATATGCAAACTGTTGTTTATCCTATTTTAATTGCCATTAGTATTGGTCATTTATTGAATGACGCGATGCAAGCTGTGGTGCCAGCGCTGTTTCCGATTTTGGAATCATCGATGCATTTATCTTATACACAAATCGGTTGGATTGCATTTACGCTCAATATGACTTCGTCCATCTTGCAACCGGTTGTCGGATTATTTTCCGATCGGTATCCATCACCGAGCTTTTTGCCGCTTGGTATGGGGGCAAGCTTGCTAGGGATGATCGGATTAGCGTTTGCACCTAATTTTTTCTTTGTGTTATTGTCCGTTTTATTCATTGGATTTGGTTCAGCTATCTTTCATCCAGAAGGTTCTCGTGTCGTTTATTTTGCTGCGCGGGCGAGAAGGGGATTCGCTCAATCTATTTACCAACTTGGCGGCAATACAGGAAACGCCCTTGCCCCATTGTTTACAGCGCTCATTTTTGTTCCGTTTGGTCAAAAGGGAGCAGGTTGGTTTGTCATTGTTGCGGCGTTAGGAATGGCTGTTTTATTTTGGGTGTCAAAATGGTACGCTCTTCAGTTGCATCAACTGAAAAATCGTCCAAACAGAACAATAGAAAGAAAGAAGCATGCAAGCAAACGAATTATATTTGCCCTCGTTCTTCTCGTGTTGCTAGTATTTGCACGTTCGTGGTATTATGCAGGAATTTCAAATTATTATCAATTTTATTTAACGAAATATTATCATATTTCAATTCGTGAAGCGCAGCTTTATTTGTTTGTTTTTATGATTGCAGGGGCGATCGGTACCGTTTTTGGCGGTCCGCTTGCTGATCGATTTGGGAGACGAAATTTAATTTTTGTATCCACGCTTGGTACGGCACCGTTTGCACTCATTTTGCCATATGTGCCGCTTCATTTCGTTTTGCCAATTGTTTTTGTCACAGGCTTTATTTTATCGTCTAGTTTCGCTACTTTTGTTGTTTATGCGCAAGAGTTGCTTCCAGGAAACGTTGGAATGGCATCAGGATTAATTGTCGGTCTCGCATTTGGTATGGGAGCGCTCGGGGCAGTTGCACTTGGGAAAATTGCTGACGTTTATACGTTAAAAACGCTTATGGTCATGTGTAGTTTTCTTCCTTTATTTGGTTTTCTTACGTTTTGGTTACCAAAAGAAGCATAGTGGCAAGTGTATCGCTTGCCACTATACAGATGATCGTTCAGGCAGTTTTTCTTTTTTGGGCTGTGTATAGTTATTTGTATATCATTTGGAAAGCTTTTTCTCCATGAGTGAAAAAGGAGTTCTGGCAACTATGGTAAGTCAATAAGCATAAATTGACTATCTGCTTTTGCGGTAATATGCAATATTGGCATATGTGTTATACGAGCGGCGTCACGACGGTGTAATACCGTTTCGTCGTTTAAAACAATCTCCCCCTCAATAACAAACATATACATTCGACGTCCTTCTTGTTGATGGAATGTTATATGCTCATTATTTTCTAAATCGGATAAATACATTGTTAGATCTTGGTGAATATAGGCAACTTGCTCACCGATTTGTTTTTTCGAAACAATGGGCAATAAGCGATTTTTCATGTTTTCAACATCGTATGAAATTTGTTCATATGACGGAGCAAGACCGTACGTTTTAGGTAAAAACCAAAGTTGCAGAAGATTGACTTCTTCTGTAGTAGACGGATTCATTTCTGAATGTATAATGCCTGTTCCGGCTGTCATTCGTTGTACTTCACCAAATGAGATGATGCGATGATTGCCGAGATTATCGCGATGTTCGAGTTGTCCTTTTAAGACGACTGTAACAATCTCCATTTCTTGATGAGGATGAGCGCCAAAACCGCGTTGTGGAGCGATGATATCATCGTTAAATACGCGTAATGGGCCAAAGTGCATATTTTTTCGATCAAAATATTCAGCAAATGAAAAGCTAAAATAACTTTGCAACCAACCGTGGTTCGATTCAAATCGTTCATGTGCACGATATATGTGAATCATTGAAAAATCCCCTTCCTTATTTCATGAGTGCGTCAAGTGAATAGTCGCCTGCACCGATAAGCGCAACACCGATCACAACGACAATTAAAATAAAATTATACTCGAAGCCATTTTGTGTTACCCAAAATCCGTTTAGCGCATGTACTTTTACAATGGCTACAACCATTGTCATGGCGATCAACAAAGCTGCAAATGGTGTGAACAGTCCGAGAGCAAACAATAGCCCGCCAACGAACTCTGCTAAACCAGCAACTAGAGCCATTGTCACTCCAGGTTTTAATCCAATCGATTCGAGCCATCCACCTGTTCCTTTTAAACCATATCCTCCGAACCATCCAAACAATTTTTGGGCTCCATGACCGACAAAAGTCAAACCGACAGCTAGACGAATAAGTAAAATACCAATGTGCATCATAATCATTTCTCCTTTCATATATCTTGATTTCAAGATAAAAGTTGTGCGATAGGCCTTTAAAACGGCGCTAATGAAAGACCTATCTTTTTGAGCAAGTGAATCGCCATTTCTTTTTCATCTGTAGATAAAGATTGAAAAATTTCCGACATTTTTTGTGCGTGCTGTGGGAAAATGTGATCCATTAATGCTTTTCCTTCTTCAGTAATGACAGCGTACGTAATGCGCCGATCCTTTTCACAACGTTGTCGGACGATATATCCTTTTTCTTCGAGTTTGTCCATGACATATGTCATGGTTCCACTAGTGAGTAAAATTTTATCACCGATTTGCTGAATCGGCTGCGCCCCTTTGTGATACAACAAATCGAGAACGCCAAACTCTGTTGGATTCAGCCCGTAACGTTGAATGTCATGTTTTACATGCTCGGATACAGCTTTATGTGCCCTAGAAAGGACAACAAATAGTTTTAACGATAATGTTTGCTCGTTTTGGTTCATATGCATCAACCTTTATCTTGATTTCAAGATAATTATAAACTTACGAAAAGTAAGTTGTCAATACGGGTTATTTTATTTGGGTATTGTGATTTTGAGAAAATGTTATATACGCTGAAAATGACCACATAAATATGAAACACAATACCAATTTTAATAGATGAATAAATTTCCATATACCTTCTCGGGCGTTGAGCGCCATATGATCGGGAGTTTTTCCATAAATTAGATAATGATAGACTGCTAAATCCCTGCTAGTCTTATAAGCGAGCAATGGACTAGGAGGGATAATATGAGGAAATTACTGGCACTTGCTTCTGTTATTGTAGCAGCTTTTTGTTTTTCAACAACTGAAGTAGCTGCGCAAACGACGGTTCATCATGTGAAGCCGGGAGAAACGTTTTGGACGATTGCAAAAAGTTACAATGTTTCATTGCTAGAACTTCAACGAATCAACCAAAAACAATCGGATATTTTATTTGTTGGTGAGACATTGCGTATTCCACAGCCGATCTCTCAAGCTGATAGAGACTTATTAGCTCGTCTCGTTCATGCGGAGGCAAAAGGAGAACCGTATGCAGGAAAAGTGGCTGTTGCAACGGTCGTTTTGAACCGTGTTGATCATCCGAATTTTCCAAATACGATTCGCCAAGTCATTTATGAGCGTTCAGGGGGATATTATGCGTTTACTCCTGTACAAAATGGCGAGATTAACAAACAAGCAGACCGAGAAGCATACCGAGCGGTTGAAGAAGCCATTGCTTTTCGCGGTTTAGGAAGTGGCTCATTGTATTTTTACAATCCAAAAACGGCGAAAAGCGAATGGATCCGCTCACGTCAAGTGACAGTTATTATTGGAAACCATGTATTTGCAAAATAAAAGATTTGTTCATGTATATAATGAAGCGAGCGTTTGAAATATATAGAATCGGATGATGATGGAAAAAGGTGTCCCAAAAAGCTGGGACACCTTTTTACTTTTTATTTTCTTTCAAACGTCCTTCGCGCTTTGCTGCTTCACGCAGTAAAAATTCAATATGAGCATTCACGCTTCGAAATTCATCTTGTGCCCAACGTTCGATGATTTCATACAACTTTGGATCAATTCGTAGCGGGAAGTTTTTTTTCTTTGTCATTTCGTATTCACCGTTAGTATAACGTTCCGGCATTGATGACAGGTTGGGCTCCGCGATCAGAAATAATCGCCACCATCAAATTGTTAACCATGTTTGCTTTCCTTTCCTCATCTAACTGCAAATGAGCTTCTTTGTCCAACTGTTCAATCGCCATTTTTGCCATGGAAACAGCACCCTCGACAATTTTTTTCCTTGCCGACAAGATGGCGGTAGCTTGCTGGCGTTGTAACATGGCGTTTGCGATTTCTGTGGAGTATGCTAAGTGCGTTAAACGTGCTTCAATGACTTCGACACCGGCAACATTCAGACGTTCTTGCAGCTCTTTTGCTAATACTTCTGAGACAATGTCGGCGTTCCCACGTAACGAAATGTCTTCATTTTCAAATGTATCATACGGATATTTTGTTGCGACATGACGAATCGCTGTTTCACTTTGAATCTCAACAAATTGTTCGTAGTTATCTACATCAAATATTGCTTTTGCTGAATCAATGACCTTAAAAACGACGACAGCTGCAATTTCAATTGGATTTCCTTCAATATCATTCACTTTTAATTTGGCGCTATTGAAGTTGCGAACGCGTAATGAAACGGTTTTGCGAACGCTAAATGGAACAGTGAGGAATAAGCCGCTATCGCGAATAGTACCGATATATTTTCCAAAAAAGGTGACAACTTTTGCTTGATTAGGTTGCACCATCGTCATGCCTGTTGCTAGTAAGAAAGCGAGAAGAGCAAACAAAAGCGGAAGAACAAGTTGCGTCTTCATAAAAAACAACCAAACCGCCCCTGCAAGCAATGCGATGATGAAAAATAGAGCGGCGAATCCATTCATATACCATGCTTTTGTTTCTTTCATTTTTTTCTCCTCCTAACATCATAAAGATATTTTTATGATATTATATTTTCAATTATATGTAAATATATTTTTATTGACTAATAAGTCAAGATTGTGTACTATAAAGTTGACTCATTAGTCAATCAATAAGTGATGCCGAGGGAGGCGAAACAATGGGGATTGTTGATGTTAAGCAGTTAACGAAAATGTATAAAAACAATCGGGGAATTGAACATGTGACATTTTCTATTGAGGAAGGCGAAATTTTTGGTTTTATTGGTCCGAATGGGGCAGGAAAAAGTACAACGATTCGTACATTACTGAACTTTATTTATCCAACGAGCGGTAGCGCCACGATTTTTGGAAAAGATATTGTGAAAGATGCGAAGGAAATTCGAAGACATGTCGGTTATTTACCTTCTGAAGTACATTATTATGATGATATGAAAGTCATTGATTTACTCATGTATTCTGCATCATTTTACAAAGTATCGGATCGACGATTGAAACAGTTAGTTGAGCGTCTTGATTTAGATATTCATAAAAAAATCGAAGATTTATCGTTTGGCAATCGAAAAAAAGTGGGTATCATTCAAGCGTTGTTGCATGAACCGAAATTGTTAATTTTAGATGAACCAACGGGTGGATTGGATCCGCTCATGCAGCATACTTTTTTTGAACTTCTTTTAGAAGAACGTAAAAAAGGTGTGACGATCTTCTTCTCCTCGCACATTCTTTCAGAAGTACAAAAACTTTGCGATCGTGTGGCGATTATTAAAGAAGGCAAGCTTATTCAAGTGGAGACGATTGAACACTTAACGAAAAACCAGTTGAAACACGTAACGATCGTGCTCGAGGAAGGACAATATGCCATGTTTGATTTGGAGGGAGTTGTAGAAAGAGAAGTCAGCGGCAATGAAGTGATGATGTTATACAGAGGGGATATGAACGAACTAATTGCCCAGTTGCACAACTTGCGCATTAAAGATGTATTGATTAGCGAACCGTCTCTTGAAGATGTGTTTATGCACTATTACGAAAAGTGAGGGGATAGACGATGTTTAAACGAGAATGGAAACGAAACGCAAAATCTTTAGTGATTTGGAGTGCGGTGCTTGGTAGTCTTGTTCTTTTGATGTTAAGTATTTTTCCGCAGTTTGCGGAGCAACAAAAAGAAGTGACAAAACTTCTTGAATCATTGCCACCAGCGATGATTAAAGCATTTGGCATGGATCAATTAAGCATTGGTGATCTAACAGGGTATTACGGTGTCCGTGTATATATGATGACGACGTTACTAGGAAGTGTTTATGCGACTATGTTAGCAGCAAATATCGTTGCGAAAGAAGAAAACGATAAAACAATTGAATTTTTGCTTGCGAAACCAATAACAAGGCGAGAAATTTTAACAAATAAATGGCTTGTCGTGACAGCGAATATTCTCACTTTAAATGTGATTTCCCTTCTTGTTAGTTTGATTGGTTTTCACATGGCTAAAGGATACGATGTGTTGTTAAAAGCTGTTTATTTACTAACAATGGCAGCTGTATTCCTTCACTTTACGTTTGCGGCTATGGCATTTTTATTATCAGCAGTCATGCGCAAAACGAGAAATGCATCATCATTTGCTCTTGGGCTTGTCTTTGTTACGTATTTTATGAGCATGATGTCAAGCATTTCTGATGATTTATCATTTTTAAAATACGCTAGCCCATTTAAATATGTCGATGCAGCACCAATTATTCATCATTTGCAACTTGATGCATTATACGTTATTTTAATGATTGGGATAATTAGTGTAAGCATTGTTTCGGCATATATCATTTATCAAAAGAAAGATATTGTTGTATAGGTAGGGTGGTTTTATTGTACGAAGCGTTTGAAAGGCAGCCGGAAGAAAAAAAGAAGCACATTATTCGTATAACGATTGAAGAATTTGTTGAACATGGATACGATAGAGCATCGACCGATCTCATTGTAAGTCGGGCTGGCATATCGAAAGGGTTGTTGTTTCATTATTTTAAAAGCAAAAAAAATTTATATTTGTATGTTGTTCATTATGCGAAAGAGTTGTTGACAGAAAAAACGATGAAAGCGATCAGTGAACTACAATGTGAGGATTTTTTTGAGCGAATGAAACAAATTTTACTTGTAAAACAGCAAGTATTTATGCAACATCCAAACGAAGCACAATTGATGATTGAAGTGGTGACAAATCCGCCGAAAGCGGTGAAAAAAGAAATCGAGCAACTGCTTGCAAAACATGAAGAAACGTATGGCAAAGATTTTTTGTTACAGCATGTTTTTTTGAAACAACTTTTGCAGAAAGAACAATTACGTGAAAATATATGTGTTGATACAGTCGTGCGTATGATGATGTTTATTGTCGACCAATTATCAAATAAGTACTTGCAGCTATATAAAAGCAATTCATTTGACCTTATTCAACAGGGGGATATGCTGATTAATGAGCTTGAAGATTATATGAACATTATTAAGTATGGAGTGTATCGCTTGTAAAGCAGGGTTTTCCCTGCTTTTTTAATTGTCAGAAAATAATTGAAAACATGTGACTCATTGTGGTATCATTTTCTTAGAAATTTATGAAACAATGTTTCGTAATACGCAACAAAAAAGAGGGAAGGGGAACGATGATGGGAGAATATGTACAAGTTGGACGTTTGCAAGTAGCTAAGTTGTTTTATGAGTTTGTTGTTGAGGAAGTATTACCAAATAGCCAAGTGGATCCAAGGAAGTTTTGGGGAGATTTTGAACAACTCATTAATGAGTTAACACCAAAAAATAAAGCATTGCTTGAAAAACGTGATGAATTGCAAGAAAAGATCAATGAATGGCATAAACAGCATCGCTCACAGTTTGATTTTAAACAATATAAATCATTTTTACAAGAAATCGGTTATTTAGAGCCAGAAGTCGAGGATTTTGAAATTACAACAGAAAATGTAGACGATGAAATTGCTAAACAAGCAGGTCCACAACTCGTTGTTCCGATCACAAATGCGCGCTATGCATTGAACGCAGCTAACGCTCGTTGGGGAAGTTTGTATGATGCTTTATATGGCACGGATGTCATTAGCGAAGAAGATGGTGCAGAGCGTGGAAAAGGATACAATCCGGTGCGCGGCAAGAAAGTTATCGCTTACGTTCGCTCGTTTTTAGATGAAACGGTGCCGCTTCGCGGGTATTCGCATAAAGATGCCGTTCAATATGCAGTCGTCGATGGCGTATTAACTGTTACGGTAAAAGATGGGCAAACGACGACGTTGCAAGATGAAGCAAAATTTGTCGGCTATCAAGGTTCACCTGAGCAACCGTCCGCCATTTTGTTAAAAAATAACGGTCTACATATTGAAATACAAGTGGATCGTAACCATCCAATCGGTCAGACTGATCCAGCAGGGATAAAGGACGTTTATTTAGAAGCAGCTTTAACAACGATTATGGATTGTGAAGATTCTGTTGCCGCAGTAGATGCGGAAGATAAAGTGCTTGTATATCGCAATTTACTCGGTTTAGTTCGCGGCGATTTAACAGCGAGCTTCGCAAAAGGAAACAAAACGGTGACACGCGAGCTAAATCCAGATCGTGTATATACAACGCCAAGTGGCGAAACGCTCACTTTGCCCGGACGTTCGCTTATGTTTGTACGCAACGTCGGTCACTTAATGACAAATAATACGATTTTGCTTGAAAACGGAGAAGAAGTGTATGAAGGCATTTTAGATGCGGTTGTGACGACGTTAATTATGAAACATTCGCTTCTTGGCAATGGGAAATATGTCAATTCAAGAAAAGGTTCCATTTACATCGTGAAGCCAAAAATGCACGGTTCCGAAGAAGTGGCGTTTGCGAATGAATTGTTTGACCGTGTTGAAGATATGCTCGGTCTTGAGCGCAACACGATTAAAATTGGCGTGATGGATGAAGAACGACGTACGACGCTTAATTTAAAAAACTGCATTTATCAAGCAAGAAATCGAATCGTTTTCATTAATACAGGCTTTTTAGATCGTACAGGTGACGAAATTCATACGTCGATGGAAGCAGGCCCGATGATTCGGAAAAATGAAATGAAATCGTCGACATGGTTGCAAAGCTATGAAAAATCAAACGTGGCGATTGGATTAGCGACTGGTTTTCAAGGACGCGCGCAAATTGGTAAAGGCATGTGGGCGATGCCAGATATGATGGCAGAAATGGTGAAACAAAAAATTGTCCACCCACAAGCAGGCGCGAATACAGCATGGGTACCGTCACCGACTGCGGCGACGTTGCATGCGCTTCATTATCATCAAGTCGACGTGTTTACAGTGCAAGATGAATTGAAAAAACATATAAAAAATTATCGTGACGATATATTACAAATTCCTGTCGCTATCAATCCGCAATGGACGCCAGAAGAGATTCAACAAGAGTTAGACAATAATGCGCAAGGCATTCTCGGTTACGTTGTCCGTTGGATTGATCAAGGGATCGGATGTTCTAAAGTACCTGACATTCATAACATCGGTCTCATGGAAGACAGAGCAACGTTGCGTATTTCTAGTCAACATATCGCCAACTGGTTACATCATGGCATTTGTACGAAAGAGCAAGTGCTTGAAACGTTGAAGCGAATGGCAAAAGTGGTAGATGAACAAAACGCCGATGATCCGGCATATCGACCAATGGCAGTTGACTATGACAACTCAGTCGCTTTCCAAGCTGCATGCGATCTTGTTTTCAAAGGGTACGAACAGCCAAACGGCTATACGGAGCCGATTTTACATCGTCGTCGTTTAGAAGCGAAGGCAAAATTTGCGCATGTAAAACAATAATGTGATGAGGGCATTCCATGTGAATGCCCTCGTTATTATGTTAAAGGTGGGAGACATATGGAGAAAGATTCGTTTGTGCAGTCAGTTAGTCGGGCATTGCGAATTATGGATATTTTAAGTAACGAACGTCACGGTATGGGCGTAACGGAAGTCGCAAAACAAATCGGGATTCATAAAAGCTCTGCTTATCGTTTATTGGCGACACTTGTTGAGCACGGATATGTTGAACAAGATGAAGAAACCGAGCGTTATAAACTCGGTTATAAATTTTTAGAAATGAGCTCAAAGTTGTTAGATTCAATTGATTTGCGTAAAGAAGCAAAACCGTATTTGCGTGAGTTAGAACAACTCACGAATGAAGTAGTCCACCTTGTCGTGTACGATCAAGGAGAAGTCATTTATATTGAAAAATTGGATGGGAACGAAACGTTGCGTATGCATTCGAAAGTTGGAAAGCGAGCCCCGATGCATTGTACGGCTGTTGGTAAAGCAATTTTAGCACATTTACCAAAGCATGTCGTTATGGACATTTTAGAAAGAAAAGGATTGCCGCCACATACGGACTATACGATTACAGATCAACATATGTTTTTTCATGAGTTAGAGCGTGTTCGCGAGCTTGGTTATGCGCTCGATTTAGAGGAGAACGAGTACGGCATCCGTTGCATAGCGGTGCCCATTTTTGATCATACAAAACAAGTTATTGCCGCAGTAAGTGTTTCCGGACCGACCATTCGTATGACAGATGAACGGCTTGAACAACTTCACATACAAATGAAAAAGATAGGTAAACAAATTTCGGAGCGGCTTGGATGTCGATGAATGATGTATACGTTTGGCCTCTAGTCGTAGTATAATGTCAAAAAGGATGTTTAAGGAGGCCACTTTATGGCACAACGTGTTGTGAAAACAACATATTTGTTAGGACTTTTGTTTTTCGCTGCCGCGCTCGTTTATTTTTTTGCTTCGAATTGGCCTGAACTAGGAAGATTGACGAAAGTCGGTGTTGGTGCTGGGTTTATGGTACTGTTTTATGCGATGAGCGCAACTGTTTTTCGTCGACATTTTTTAAGTAAATGGTTGTTTATTTTTGGAGCGATTACGTTTGGAATTTGTGTGTCATTAATTGGGCAAGTATATAACTCACATGCTGATAGTTTTTTATTGTTTTTCATTTGGTTCATTCCTACCGCCATTTTGGCATGGTTTACTCGCTATCGATTTCTTTCGATATTTAGCTTCGGGTTGTTGCAGCTTACATTTTGGTTTTACTACTTCCCGTCTTCTTATCAAATTGAACGAGGAGAATGGACATCGTTTTTTCTTTTGCTGCTTTTTGCCGTAGTCAACGGAATCATTTCGTTTCTTGGGCGCCCATCGATTGTTTCAAATTTAGCTTATATAGCCATGCACGGTTGGTTATTCGTTATATTTGTACAAGGAATTTCCACTGATCAGTTTCATTTTTGGTCATACGCATATGCTGTTATTCTTGTTTTGTTTTTAATGTATGTAAAAAAACAACCGTATTTTATATGTACTGTGTTGTTCACAGGTATGTTTTGGATCGTGCAATATTTTCGCTTTGTTGAGCGGCATTTTGGTGGTAATTGGTATATATTTGGGCTTGTATTAGCTGCTATCATCGTTTATATAGGCATTTATGTACTTCGCTGGATGAAAATGCGAAGCAACGGAAAAGTAGAAAAAGTTTTCCTGATCGCTTTTCAAATCATTGTTACAGGGGTTGCTTCCGTCATTGCGATTGGAAGTATTATGCAGTTGTTGTCGTTTTGGTTTGATGTATTTTCTCCTTATTGGTTGTTCAGTATATCTATTGTTTTGTTCGTTGTTCCAGGGTTGTTATGGAAAAGATGGAACGATGTCGTTCGCTACACGTTGCTTGCGATTGGATATATACTTGGAGCGTTTAGCGCGACGGATGTTTCTTTTATTGCGATGAGTGTATATGTCGCTGCATTGTTTCTTATTTCATGGCGTATGAAAGCAGGCATACGAGCGATGACGAATATTGCTGTCTCGATTTATCTCGCCATAATCATGCTTGACGAATGGAACAATATTCGTTTCACGTTACTTATTATATTTCTTTTTTATAGTGCGATTTATTGGTTTTCCAAACATATGTACGAACGCTTTGTGTTTCTCGTTTTTTCGTTTACTTCGCTCCTTCTATTGACAAGTGCTGATTTTTTTGAAGTAGATGGAATGTATGTCGTTTGGAATATATTATTTCTTGGCGCTGTTGCGTTCTTTCTCTTTTTCCGTACGAATGAACAAGAACAATGGATTGCTTGGGCATATACATGTTTGTTTTTAGCGTTAAAGTATTATGAATGGGTATGGGACTTACTGCATAAGTCGGTCACGCTGGCGATTGTTGGAATATGCTTGTTTATCTTGGCTTCGTTTGTACAAAAAAGAAAAGCGATTTCGTTTTCTGTTACGAAGCAAAAATGGTTGCCGCTTTTCATTGTCATGGTTTTGCAGTTTGCTTTTATCGTTTATGTGACGTTTGATAAAGAACAACATCTCCGATTCGGTCAACAAATTAAATTGCAACTTGAACCGATCGACCCACGTTCGCTCATTCAAGGAGATTATGTACGCCTTCAATATGATATTTCAACGATTGAAGGGATGAATGAATGGGGAAAAGTGCAAGTCGTTTTACGAAAAGATGAAACAGGAATCCATCGATTAGTTGGCATTTATTCGCTAAATGGAAAAAAACGCAATTCAATTGTGTATCAAGAAGGGGATGTATTAGTAAACGGAAATATATATGGGGACACGATCATTTATGGAATTGAAGCGTATTTTGTCCCTGAAAAAGCAGGGGGAGACATACAACAGCACGCTCGTTTTGCCTATGTTCGCGTGAGTAAAACAGGTGATGCATTGTTAGAGAAAGTAACTGAACAGTAAAAATGAATCGCCGCCTCATACGGAGACGGCGTTTTTTTATGATGTTGCTTAGCTTCAACTCCCATTTCCTTTGACAGTGGTAAAGGAGACTTTACCTTCCAATAAACATTTGTGTCCAATAATTTCCGTTTCCATCGAATCCGACACCGATATGTGTAAAGTTACGATTTAAAATGTTCGCTCGGTGTCCTGCGCTATTCATCCACGCATTGACCACCTCTTGTGGTGTACGTTGCCCTTTGGCGATATTTTCTCCCGCGGTGCGATAAGAAACGCCAAAATCGCGCATCATATCGAAAGGAGAGCCGTACGTTGGGCTTGTATGCGAGAAATAATTGTTTTTACGCATATCTTCTGATTTTTTTTGTGCGACAGAACTAAGCTGTGCATCAGCACGTAATGCTGGCAATCCTGCGCGCGCTCGTTCTTTATTTGTTAAGTCAATGACTTGTTGGGCATATTGACTAATTCCGGTTGTTGGTGTCGTTCGTCTTGTTTGTTGCTGCGTCGGTTGTTGCGTTTGTCTATTTGGTTGTGTCGGTGTCACTTGATTTGGACGTTGATACGCATTTGGTGCTTGCGTATAAGGTTTTGGTTGCATATACATCCTTTGTTGTTCCATTAATGATCGTTCAATTTGTGTGCGTAAATTTGCAGCATCCTTTGGATCGATTGGAACAAATTTATAGCGAGCATCTTGGATCAATATAGCCTTTGTATGCGGATATTGATCGCTCGATAACGTCGTATGCAAAGCGGAAATGTTGGAACGATTGTTCATATCCATTGCATTGTTACAGCCAACAATAGCAAGCAAGCTTAAAGCGGCAATGGATTTCGTGAGTTTTGATATCATTTGTTCATCCCTCCCATCTGTTTTGCATGATTAGTTTTTACGTTTATGCACAAAACTAAAGATGGGAATGGTTGAGAAATGTTATGTTCGTTTTAATGTTACACGAATGACTTCAGCAATCATGCCAACGATGATACCGAACGCTGAAATGGTTAGAAAAACAATCACACTTGTTATATCGCTCCAGCCATCGTGCATACGAGTTATGGAAATGAACGTGACGTAAACGATCCCAATGATGGAAAAAATGGAAGATATGATGACAAATGTTGCTTTGCCGAAAAAACCACCGATTCCGATTATAAAAGATAAAATAAAGGATATGATCGCAAAGCTAACGAGCTGCTTAAAATCCAACTTTATGCTAAGCAATAAACGGGATGCGGCGAGTGTACAAAAATAAAGAAAAAACAAAAAAGCGCTAACGCCATACCACTGTCTTGACCGACTTTCGGGAAGTTTTATCATCGCTGTCACTCCTTTGTCATTTTTTTTATTATATCGCATTGTTGATTTTGTTGAATAGAAAAATAAAAAATTCTCTTGTTGCCTATCATCGTTGTTTACAATAGAATGATAGAGTCAAAACTGTACATGATAGGTGAACACATTCCATGAAACGATTATTTACGCTATATGTGACGCTCATCTCTTTGATTGGATGTGCATTATTTCTCTATATATGGCCATTTTCGGATGTGCACGTAGCACAACAATGGTTGTTGTTATTGTTATTTGCTGGTTCGGTAGCATTGTTAGATCGATATTTAATATGCCTCCCACCTAGTGGTAATTCGTTTACATTGGAATCATCGATTTATTTGTCTTTACTTTTTGTTTTTGGATTGAAATATACACTAGCTGTCTTAATATTAGGAGGCTTTATTGTATATTTTACTCATCTTCAAAAAATGGTTTGGTGGAAACATGTATTTAATTTTGCGGTCTACGCCATCATGATCTGTAGCGCTTATTATGTTTATATCATTTTTGGTGGAGTAGTTGGGGAAATATCTTTCAGACACTTTTTTGCCTATATATTCTGTTTTCTTACTTATTTTATTTTAAACGCTGTACTTATGGCTATGTATTTTTCGCTTCATTCATCTAAGAATTTCGCTGTTGTATTGACTCATACAATAAAAGAAGTTGTATATATTTATGCTGTTACATTGGTAGTAGCTCTCATACTAGCCATTCTTTTTAAATTCGATTCATTCTTTGGTTTGTTTTTGTACACATTTATTATGCTATTGCTTTCTTCAACTTTTCGACAGTATTCTCGCTTATATGAGAAACTAGAGGATGATAAAATATATATTGAGCAACTGCTCAATTCATTGCCTATTGGTTTGATTACAATTGATAATTCGAAGTCGAATCTTTTCATTAACAATTCTGCCGCTACGTTGCTTGATTTAGATAAAAAAGAAATGAAACAAATGATCAAGCAAGGAAAACAAAATGAACATAATGGTTTGTTTTGGGAACTTTTCACGCGTCGCGATCCGTTTCAGCAAGTCAAAGTCCAGTATGAAAGAGATGGGGAGAAAAAAATATTTTTAGTGTCGCAATCGAGGTTGCTTAATTTGTATAGCGAAACGGCAGGGCGTACAATTTTCTTTCTCGACATCACCGAAATCGAGGAACTGACAAGACGCATGCATCAGTCAGAAAAGCTTGCGTTAATGGGGGAGATGGCGGCGAAAGCAGCGCATGAAATTCGCAATCCGCTTACGGTCATTCATGGCTTTTTAGCGTTTATGAACGAAAATTTAGCAGAAAATGAGCGCGAACAATACCACATTCCGCTTTTATTAAAAGAAATTGACCGCATTAATGCGATTGTCGAAGATATGCTTCTTATTGCAAGGCCGAGCGCACCGATGTTAAAAGAGACGTACATGGAAACGATCGTTCAAGATCTTCTTTCTTTGCTGCAGCACACATGTGAAACAAAAAGAATCGCTGTTCACGTTCGTCTGGACCGGGTTCCGTTATGGATCGATCCAAAACAAATGATGCAAGTGTTATACAATTTGCTTCATAACAGCATCGAAGCTATCAGAGAAAACGGCACGATTTGCATATATTCCGATGTCAATGAGACGTACAATATGTATATTTACGACTCCGGTCGCGGAATTCCAAAAGAGATGCAAAAGACGATTTTTGAACCGTTTATGACGACGAAATCATCGGGCACAGGCTTAGGGTTAACGATTGTGAAACGAATTATCGAAAACCATGGCGGAACGATCGCGCTTCATCATAGTTCGGAGAAAGGAACGACGTTTGTCATCAGCTTGCCGATTGGGCGGAAAGAAAAATAGAAAAAGGTGTCCGTAACGGATACCTTTTTCTATTCATATAAAAAGTGGTTAAAAAACGCCAAAAAATGTTCACAAATTAAAACTATAAAACTAGAAAAATAGTTTTATAATAAAGGGGAAGGGAGTGAACGAATGATGAAAAAGGATTGGCAATTGAAAGATGAACGAGAAATAAACGCCGTGATTGAAAAAGCGAAGCGAACATTTCCTTTTTTTCAGGATGATCAGCTTATCAAAGACCGCGCTCAATTGTTTAAAGCGCTCGGTGATGAAACACGTTTACGTATTGTTGGCATGTTGATGCATACAGATTTATGTATGTGTGAAATTACAGCAGGGTTGCAGCTGCCTCCATCAACCGTTACACATCACTTGAAATTACTTGAACGGGGAAAAGTAGTCCATGTATATAAACAAGGAAAATTTACGATTTATCGGCTAAATCGAGAGGCGGCCATGCCGCTTATTCAAGAAAGAAGAGATGTTCATGTTTAAAGCGTTTGCAGATTGGTTAGTTAAAGATGTGTTCGGTTTATCAATCACATCAAAACTTGGTGGGGCACTTCATTTTTTCATTTATGATACGCTAAAAATTATTGCTCTATTGTCTGTTATGGTATTCGTTATTTCGTTTGTCCGTAGCTTTTTTCCACCTGAAAAAGTAAAGCAGTGGATTAGCGGGAAGAAAAAAGGAGCTGCAAGTGTGTTAGCAGCCTTACTTGGCGTCGTATCGCCATTTTGTTCGTGCTCAACCGTTCCGCTTTTTATTGGGTTTGTTGAAGCCGGGATTCCACTTGGGGTCACATTTACCTTTTTAATTTCGTCACCGATTGTCAATGAAGTGTCACTCGTTATGTTATTTTCAATTTTTGGATGGAAAATTGCCGTTTTATACGTTTTATTTGGTGTGTTATTGGCGATTGTTGCTGGTTTGATAATTGGAAAATTAAACTTAGAGAAATACATTGAATCATACGTGTTTAATATTAAATTAGGACAATCGGTCGTTCAACAGATGACTATGCGTGAGCGACTCGTTTATGCGAAAGCGAATGTCACGGATACGGTAAAAAAAATATGGGTATTTTTGCTGATTGGAATCGGAATCGGAGCATGGATTCATGGATACGTTCCGGAAGATTTACTCATTCGTTATGCTGGAAAAGAAAGCATATTTGCTGTCCCAGTTGCGGTCATTCTTGGTGTGCCACTGTACTCGAATGCAGTTGGTTCACTTCCAATGATTGAAGCGTTAATGGGGAAAGGGATGGCGCCTGGAACAGCACTTTCCTTTATGATGGCGATGACAGCACTTTCGTTTCCAGAGATGGTGTTGCTTCGCAAAGTGATGAAACCGCAGCTTATTGGTATATTTGTCCTTATTGCAACCGTTGGCATCATTGCCATTGGCTATATATTTAATGCGATATTGTAGGAGGATGAGAACATGATTATTAAAGTGTTAGGAACAGGATGCAAAAAATGCCGAGAACTTGAACAAAACGTGCGAATGGCGCTTGCGCAATTACAAGTAGATGCACAAGTAGAAAAAGTAGAGGACATCGCAAAAATTATGAGCTATGGGGTAATGAGCACGCCTGCACTTGTAGTAAATGAAAAAGTTATATCGGCAGGAAAACTGTTATCTGTTGACGAAATAAAAGAATTGTTAAAGTAAAAAGAGGGCGCTTGTTTCCGCCCTCTTTACTTTATCGGTTGTACGTTTTCTTTTTGCACGTCTAACGTTCGCGGATGTTCGTCCATGTAAGGCTGCAAATATGATTCCCGTACTTCATGGCGCATCCAGCCCATAAGTGCAACGATGAAAATAAAACAAGCGATCGATGCATAAAATAAGTTTTGTGTATCTCTTTTCATGACTACATATAAGAGACCGCACAATACGATTGTCAATACAATTGATACGAGTAAAAGCGTTGTTAACAACATATCGTCGCCCATAAATAGAAGCATGACATCGCGGCGGAACGATATGAGCAACAAGGAACCGAACAATAGTTGTAGCAACGTGATCCAAAACGTTACTTTTACTCCGCCCATTTTTAACGATTGCTCGACGTCAGATAACGGCTGTTTCTTTTGTTTCCATGCGAAGTAAAAATACATATAAAATCCACCAGCAGCTAAGCTTGCTAAAATAAAGTGAGCATATCGTTGCCAAATTTGTGGATAATGAATGAGACTATGGAAAAACCCGTTCGCACTTGCCCATTTTTCTGGATGCAACATCGAAACGATATTGACGATAAAAATTAATGGAATAAACAGTAAAATAACGGATGCAACAAGACCGACAAAAAAGTGCAATCCTTTTTTGTTCTCCCATTTTTCCCATGAAAATTTATATAAATACAAAAGGAGAAAGGCAGTAATTAACAAGACGATAATGCTGAGCCACGCTTTTCCGATTAGCAACGTCGACGTGTAAAAATATTGCGTATAAATGACGCTAACGATTAAAAGAGGGGCAACGCCGAGTACGACTGCAATACTTTTATGGATGGAAGCGTGAAACGAACAAATACGTGCCATATCATCTAGTTGTTTCGATTTTTTTACCATTCCAATGCCTTCAAGAGCAACTGCTCCAGTCGCGAATGATAGCGTGAAATTGACAAATACAATGTGAAGAATAAACGTCAATACGATCAAAAACTCAAGTAATGATAAGTTACCTGGTATTGGTAAAGGAAAATCAGGCGGGATGGCTAATTGTAATATATGCATATGTGTCGCCACTCCTTTCTAATTTTGTTCGTTGACCACTTTGTATAAATAAGCCGCAAGCGCTTCTACTTCTTCTTTCGTTCCCACGAACGGCGGCATCATCGGACGAATTTGATGCATCGTTGGAATAAACGATTCGATGCTTTTTTGTGGCCAGCCTTGTAGACGGTTAGCAAGCGCTCGTTTGGAACGCCAGCCGTCGATCGTATGACAGGCTAAACATTGTCCTTCGTAAATTTCACGGCCAGCTTCGATTTTGTTTTCTTCTGTAATTGTTTTCACTTTGGCGATCGTTGAGTGAGCTAAATAGCCATCTTGATTCATCGCTTCCGCTTTAGCAGCAGTGATGCCGTTGACGTACATATAGTTGTAAATAATGTACGGCTTGCGAATCGATTCACGAACAACTTCAAACTCTCCGATGAAACCGATAGCGGAAATAAACATCGCTAAAGCAAGAACAGCCGGCAGTTTTTTCGGACGAATGACAAGCCAACTGAGAAAAACGACAATAAGCCCAAACGCAATAAAGTTTAATACGTTAAATGTTTGTTCAGGTAAGCCCGTTGACCAAACAATTAACTTTGCTGCTTGTTCTGGAATCGATTTTAAATACCAGAGACCGAAAATAAACGTGGCTGGTAGCGAAATCGCTCCCCAGACGGAGAAAATGCGAAAGAGCGGCAGGCGAACGTCCTCATCTTTAACGAATATACGCACAAAAATTGTAAATAACGAAATCGTCAGCGTAACGGCTAAAAATGTTCGAAACGCTAATGAAGGTAAGTATGTCGGGTTAAAAAAAGCGTTCCAAAACGAAAGCGTTTCGACCCAACGACCTGGTGTAAGCTTTGCTGCTAAAATACCGGTGATGATCGCCATCGTAAGCCATGAAAATACGGCAAGCGCGATCCCGATGTTCAAATGTTTTTGTTTTTCCTTTCCTTCTTTCCATTTCTCCCACGTGTAGTAGTAAATAAGGAGCAGTACGACTTCACCGATAAAGATGACCCATTCTGTTACCCACGCCCAGAAAAAAATGCGCAACAAAGAGCCAATCGAATCCGGTTGAATGACCATAGTCGATAACCAAATACCAACTCCAGTCATCGCCCCGACCGTTGTTGTAATGATGACAATCCATTTCGTTAGCTGCTTCGCTAGTTGATCGAGTTTTGCATTTTTCGTTTGCATGGCGTAATACTCTGTTGATACGACGATAGCCGTTGCGCCGATCGCTACCCCATGGCTAATAAGGACGTGAACAATCGCGATCAGTGCAACAATATTCCCGTTCCCAAACCACGGAAATTCTACAATAGGAAAATCCACTTTCATTCAACTCCCTTCATTTTTTATCCGTTTTCACTATAACAACCATTTTTGAAGTACAAATGATTATTTTGTGAGAAATGTTTTCGAAAAGTATTGCGATTTTGTGACAGTTCATAATACAATCCAACTATTCATACGAGAAATGGAAAGGAGAAAATGGATGAGCGCAATTATTTTATTTTTATTAGCTGGTCTTGCAGAAATCGGTGGAGGTTATCTTATATGGCTTTGGCTGCGTGAAGGAAAGCCATTTATGTACGGAATTACTGGCGGAATATGTTTAGCGTTATACGGTGTCATTGCGACGTTTCAGTCGTTTCCATCTTTCGGGCGAGTATATGCGGCATATGGAGGGGTTTTTATTATTTTATCTTTGCTGTGGGGATGGGGGATCGACAAAAAAACGCCAGATTTGTATGATTGGCTCGGTGGCGTTATATGTTTAGTCGGTGTGGCAGTCATGCTTTGGGCACCGAGACAGTAAGGGGGATCAACATGCCTTTAACATATGAACAAATTGTACGAGTTTGTAAACAAATTAATGAAAAGCATATGCCGAATGGACAAGCGTTTGTTGATGCAGTCGATACGTGGTTGGAACGGTACGAAGGAGAAAACGGGAAGGAGTTTATGTTCTTAGCCTTTAAAAAATTGCTTTTTCTTGTTGATGAGCACATTCATACGATTGAGCGCAAAGTAAATATTCGTCCAACTTGTACAAAAGGATGTGCATACTGTTGTTACTTTCCAATCATTACAACGAGAGCAGAAGCAAAATGGATCATGGTGAAAATTGCTGAGCTACCTAAACAGGAACAGGAGCGGATTGATCAACATATACAATGGTATGGTGAACATTATGCTGATAAAATAAAGCGAGTGAACGTGTTAGATTTTACAGAAGATCAGCGTTTTAAAGAAATATACATGAAAGAACAATTGCCATGTATATTTTTAAATCGTGAAACAAATACATGTTTTGTTTATGAAGTAAGACCCATACCATGTCGTACGTATTTAAACTACTGTTCCCCAAACGTATGTGCCGAATCATATATGCCTGACGAACCGTTTAGTTATGAATTTTTATATGAGTTTTATATAGAAGCGCTTCATGATTTAATTCAAACGCTCGTCTATGAAGGAGAAGATGTTGGAATCGACTATCCAGATGACTTGTTTGCCATGGACTATTTGTTTCGTTTTTTTATTGATGAAACAAATAAAAAGGTCTAGCGCTTAAATGGGCGCAAGACCTTTTTGTTTAAATGAGTTGCTCGTATATTTCATTTAAATGATGTATGCGAACATCGTCTTGTTCTTCTTTTGCATATTTCATTTCTTGGCGCAACATGCGATCTAAAAATGCTGCTTCTTTTTGTGATAAGTCGCGGACGAATTGTTCTTCATTTTTGTACGGTTTATTTACCAGCTTTTTATATAAATGAATGGCTACCGCGTGATGACGGTCAGCATAGTTTGCTAATGCTTCGCGTAAATACGCTAACGTTTGATTCAACCGTCCCACCTCCTCAAACAGTAGGGTGGGCAGTTTGGCAATGAAATATGTGTGCTATGTAAAAATCCCTTGTAAAATAGGGTCTTTATCAAGCAATTCAATCGCACGCTTTCGATAATGTTCATCGTGAATATACGTATAACGGTTTGGTTTGATCGTTGGTGCCATATCGATCGCTTGTCGATATTCTTCTTTATTCAAACGCAACGTTTTGACGTAATCAAAAAATTCGGTCCGTGTAAACACTTTTGTGATGCGTTCAGCTCGATGTTGCTGGACATGAGCCATGATATACGTAGCGATCCCAACTTGAATGCCGTGCATATGTGGCGATGAACTGATTTTATCAAGCGCATGAGAGATTAAATGCTCAGATCCACTAATTGGCGCGCTATTCCCACTAATAACCGTCGAAATACCGCTCATCGTTAAAGAGCTAATTAGTTCCTTTAGAAAAATAGGATGCTTAATATTTTGCATTGGCGTTCGAATAAAGCTATTGACTGCTTTTTTGCTAATCATCGCAGCAAAAGCGTTCACGCGACTAACTCCGTGCCTTTGTTCGAACTCCCAGTCGTACAGCGCTGTAATGTTGGACATTAAATCGCCCACGCCCGCTAAAATAAAGCGCTCAGGAGCCTGCTGAATGATGTTTAAGTCGGCTAAAATGCCGAATGGCACTTTGGCGGGAACGGTTGTTTTTTTACCGTGAACAAGCAACGAGCAGTTCGTGCTTGCAAAACCGTCATTCGATGCGGATGTCGGAATGCTAATAAACGGCACTTGTCGTAAAAACGCCATATATTTGCCGCAGTCAATGACCGCGCCACCCCCCATCGCCATCAAAACATCACAATGAGGAAGTTCAAACGCTTTTTTCATAATGTCAACGATATCAAGCTGTGGAGGCAAACAGACGGTATGAACAGAGATGGACGAGATCGTTTGTTTCATCTCTCGCTCGTACGCTTGATAAGTAAAATCATCGAACAATATAACAGTTTTCGAAAAACGATACGTTCGCATCATTTCATCTATACGTGAAATAACATTTTCGCCAATTTCAAGAATGGATGGAATTGGGATGTTCATTTCAATACTCCTTTTTCTTGTAAATAACGCTCAACATCTGCAAACGTGTCCACAGGAACAAAAGAAATATGTTGTTCGCGCAACAATGATTGTAAAGTGCCTTTCGCAAACGTTACATCAGCTACTTTTGCCGCGTGAACATCTGGTTCACTATCGCCGATAAAATAAACTGTTTCATACGTCAGTTTTAATGTACGAACGACGCTTGATTTATCGATGCCATATCTTTCAGAATAATGAATATGATTCGGATCGATGCGCATATGAATATTTTTGTCATGATAATATCCTTCGTTAGAAAAAATGTCAACGCCACGTATATCGTACTTCTTTAAAAGATGGCGAATATAATAATCGGTTCCCGCACTTAATACGTAAAAATCACCTTTGCTTTGTTGGACACGTTTAATAAAAGGTAAGACCGTTTCGTCAATCGGAATATGGTGAATATCTTTAATGATTTTTTCTTCATCTTGATGAATGGATGTAAATACGGTGCTTAGAAAGTCGATATCTTTTATTTTTCCAGCACGCCATTGTTGAAATAATTGTTCACCTTCTGGAAAATATTTCTCGATAACAATCCAGTAAAAGTCTTTATGCGAAATTGTTCCGTCAAAATCAGAAACAAAAGCCCATTTGTTCATTAGTGAACCTCCGTTTTTGTTGTTATTATATGCATTTATTAACGAAATTGAATGGCTTGGGCAACATCGTAGTCGTTTTGTTGTAATGAAGTAGGTTGTCCAAGAATGATTTTCGTAAGCTCCGCCCCAACATATGGACCGGCAGTCAAGCCGGATGCACCAAGCCCATTTGCCACATAAAGGCCTTCGATTTGTGGTACTGCACCAAATACGGGCAAAAAGTTCGGTGCGTGGGGACGGAAGCCAACGCGTGTTTCCACATGAGTCCAATCCGCTAAGTGAGGAGCGATGGTTAATGCTTTATGTAACACTTCGTATAACCCACCGGCAGTCACACGACAGTCAATGCCAACACCGTCTTCATGTGTAGCTCCAGCAACTATTTTTCCATTTGGAAAGGCGAGTAAATATTGATTGTTTGGTGGCATGACGACAGGCCAATGATCGGTATGCTGATCAGGGTGTTGTAAATGGATAATTTGCGCCCGCTGTGGTGTGATGAGAAAATCAATACCTAGTGGCATAAGTAATGATTTTGCCCAAACGCCTGCTGCTGCAATGACTGCATCCGCTTCATAACGATCGTTTGCTACCATGGCACCAATGACTCGCCCATTTTCGTGCAAAAGTGTCGCACTTCCTTTTATATATGTTGCCCCTAATTGGATGGCTGCATGAATAAGAGAACGTCGCAACGCTTCCCCGTCCACTCGGGCTGCTCCGCTCACATATAACGCTTCGTACTCGCCACTTAACACAGGAAATCGTGTTTTTACTTCTTTTGGAGACAAGCGAGTAATTTCTCCAATTTCAGGAGCCTCTTCCCTTCGTTTATACACTCGTTCTTCCATACTTTGTAATTTATCAAAATCATGATGTAAGCAAATTGCCCCGACACGTTTATACCCTGTTTGGTGACCGTATGCTTGTAATTGTTCAATCAACTGTGGATAAAATGCCGCTCCGCCTTTTGCGAGAGCGTACCATTTCTTATTTCGCCGTTGCGATGTCCACGGGCAAATGATTCCTGCTGCTGCTTTCGTTGCTTGTCCTTGGTCTTCACGATCGATTAAAATGACGTGTATTTTTTCTTTTGCTAGATGAAAGGCAATAGAAGCACCAACAATTCCAGCCCCGATGACGATATAACAATTCATTGCTCACACCTTCTTTATTTCATTTCGCATCATTAACAATAACATAATCTTTATATTGTCGCTAATCATTTCTCGTTATAAAATAAAGGAGTTAACAAATGATGTCATTGGGGTGTGTAGATTGTCAACTGTTGATTTACAACTAAAGCAAATAATGCGTGATTTAAAACACCATGATCCACAAAGGCGATATCAAGCTTTGTGTGCACTTGAACAATTGTCAGAAGAAGAAATAGAACTTCAACCTGCTTTCATTCGAAAAATGATTGCGTATGCAACAGAGGCGTTTCCAGATCCTGTTGATGAGTGGGATGATCCGAGCTATCATGTGTTGCAGTTTGCGTTATATTTTGTAAGTGCACAGTTTGTTCCCAATGTCCTCGAACATTTTGCGCGTTTCAGTCCTGCAGCGAAAGAAATAGCGTTTCGCTATGTATGCGAGTTAGGGGATGAACAATATGATGAAGCATTATATCACATTGTTCATAACGAGTTGCAACAGCAAACATTTTCAATTCCATGGGAGCAGCTTCGCCATCGACTGAATGTCATTAAAAAGCTTATTGATCGCGATTATGCTTATTTACCGTCAGATCTTTTTTGTTGGTTATTGCTTCACTCGCATCGTGAAGGAGTAGCCTGTCATTTGCAACAGGACGAAATTGTTTCCATACTTATTCGACATTATCGCCAAACGAAAGAAATGTATGCGCCATATGATGCTGATTATAGTCCGATGTTTGTTTTCCGGTTTTGGAAAGAAAACTACTTATCTATTCGAGCTGATATGCACGTATGCCTTTCTTTAATGGAGTTTTATTTCAACGAGGAAATCGCAACATTGTTGCAAGAAGCTTTATCGTTTCGTGATCCGATCATTCAAGCACGAGCGATCGTGACAGCTTTACAACATCGCCTGACTGTTGCTGACGATGTCCTTTTAGCATGCGCAAATAATATGGAAAGTGCAAGTTTATTGTATGGAGAAATGGAGCGGATCGGAAAAAAGCAGCTGTTTCCGATGGAAGTAAATAAACTCAGTCATTTTGCAAAAAGCCACTTGTTTTATGTATTAACTCATGAATATAACGTTGTCCCAAACGATATAGAAATGATCGATCATATGGAGATGGAAAATGAGCATAATGAAAAAGTTCGCTATTATTTTCTTTCTTATGTTGATGAGCAAGAAAAGTATGTGGCGTGGGTCGGGGTGTATGTTCAAAGTCAAGATGGGAGAAGTATGTTTGAATATGCGTATGTTCCATTTATTCCACTTCAACAATATTCGATTGAGGAACATAAGAATTATTTTGTTGAGCAAATCAAGCAAGAGCAGCAAACAGAACATACGCTATTTCGGCAACATTGGACATTTCGTTGGACAAATATTTTATCTTACGCTGTATTGAGTTTGTTTATTGGTTCGCGCTGGCTAGTGGCAGTTGAAGAAAAAAGTGTGTTTTTATATGCTCTCTCCTTTTTGTTAACCGCATTAGGAATTGTTTTTGTTGTAAACGATTGGAGAAAACGAAATAGGGAAATTGTACTCACAACGAAAAAATTGATGTACGCTGACCGATGGGATATACGAGAAATTCCTCTCAATCAAATAAAACGAGTGACTTTTGAAAAACGTAAAAATCGTTATCATATATTTCAACGAAAAAGTGAGCACATTGTTATATATGATGAACGCCATGAACAATTAGCTTTTCCGAAAGATGATATAAACGAAGAGCAGTTTGCGCTTCTTCTTCGTTATGCAACAGCTCATTTACAACAAACACCGCATATTCAAAAATAAAAAAGCAAGGGGCTGACCTTGCTTTTTTAATAAAACCATTTCGCCATTTCGTAATATAATGGCATACCGATCGTTAAGTTGAACGGAAACGTAAGTCCAAGTGCCATGCCGAGATAAATGGCAGGGTTGGCTTCTGGGACAGATGCACGCATCGCAGCTGGAGCCGCAATGTAAGAGGCACTTGCGGCAAGCACGCTAAGTAAAATCGTTCCTCCGAAAGATAGCCCTGAATAATAGCCGATGACAACACCTAAAAATCCGTATATAGGTGGTAGGAAAATCCCTAAGGCGAGCAATTTTATTCCATACTTTCGGACAGCTGCAAGCTGATTTCCAGCTGTTAGTCCCATTCCAAGTAAAAAGAGGACGAGCACACTCGGATATAAATCAATAAATAAAGGTTTAACAATCGTAAGAGCACGATCTCCACCAACTAGTCCGACGAGAAGGCTGCCAACCATTAAAAACACACTTTTTCCGAATAGCCCTTCCTTAATAATCGGTCCGTATACCGATGTAGCAGAGAAGCGATATACTATTTCTTGCTTATACGAGCGGTTTTCTAGCAACTTCAATATGACGAGTGACACGATAATCGCAGGGCTCTCTAATAAGACGACAAATGCGTTCATATAGCTTTCATACGAAATATTTGCTTGCTCCACAAAAGCAAGCGCAGCCCCAAATGTAACGATACTAACTGATCCATACGTTGCTGCAATGCCTGTTGCATTTTTACGATCAATGCCGAGACGACGACAAACTGCAAACGTAATGATCGGGATGATGATACCAAGGGATAACGTTCCAACTAATGGGCGAATAAGCTCACGAAAAGAATGTTCCGCAAGTTCAATGCCACCTTTCATACCGATAGCAATTAACAAATAAATGCTTAACGATTCATTTAATCCCGTTGGTAATTTTAAATCTGATTTGACGAGCGCTGCAATAACACCGAGGATAAAAAATAAAATAGCTGGCGATGTTAAGTTGTTGATAATCATTTCTTGCATAGCAATCCTCTCCTTCCTATTTCTCTTATTCAACAAAAAAGCCGGAAATATTTTTCGATCGGGTCGAAAAATATTTCCGGCTTATCTTTTACTGACCACAATAGGCCTTTAAAAGATCAACCTTGTATATCGATTGGCTCTTGTAACAAAAAGACGATCATTCGCTCTCCAGTTTTTGTACTAATATCTGTATGCATACTTGTTACTTGTTTTCCTGTTAATGTATAAATCATTTGTTTTAACTGTTCACTACCCGACTCAATTAAATCTGAACGGATGCGTTTAATGGACAACATCCCTTCCTTTGTTTCACACAATACTTTTTCAGCAGGAGTTAAAATGCCGCGTAACTGCACGATAACCATGTTTCGTAAAATATCTGTTTTTACAGAGAGTGGACCGCGGCCTAAATATTCTTTTTCCCATTGGGTGAGAGCCCGACTAATTTGATCTTCTAGTTCCCCTTTTGTTTTCACAATGACCCCCCTTTAGAAACAAAAAGCGGCATGCCTCACGTACAGATCAAGTGAAACATACCGATGTATTTTTAGCCTAACTCGTTTCGCCATCGACCCTTTCGTTTTCGCCATGTTGTCATGTCAAAAACGCTAAGGTAAAACAATAAAACGAGCTTGCTATCAATCGTTCGGTGCAACAATTTGTTTTTAATTGTATAAGGCTTCAAAAATTATGTCAAGGGAAAAGATTGATGTCATACATGTATATGCCGTGTTAGAATAAAAGGAAAGGGGGAAATAGGGAATGGGGGAGAAGGCTTGGTATTACATTTTATTGTAAATCCTTCAGCGAAAAATGGAAAGTGTAAAAAAATATGGGGGAAAATAGAGCGAGAACTTCAACGTCGTCATATTCATTATCATGTTGTATTTACACAAAAACAGGGAGATGGAACGAAGCTAGCACAACAATTTGCTGAACAAAAACATGAACCGTTTATATTAATTGCTGTTGGTGGGGATGGAACGATTCATGAAGTGATGAACGGCGTTGCAACGTATGATCATGTAGCTGTCGGATATATCCCCGCCGGGACAGGAAACGATTTTGCTCGCGGGATAAAACTGTCAACGAAATGGAACAAAGCGTTTGATCATATATTATCAAGTATAAAACATACGGGAGATCATTTGTATGATATTGGGGTTTTTCAAGGCATAAAAAGAGGCATTTTTGTTAACAATGTCGGTTGTGGATTTGATGCACAAATTTCAAGAAAAGTGAATCTTTCGAAATGGAAGCATATTTTAAATCAATTATATTTAGGGAAGTTTGTTTACGTTTTTTATTTATTAAAGGAACTTTTTACATATCAACCAACAGCCGTTCAACTGACTATTGATCAAAAACAATATGTTTTTTCAAAAGTGTGGCTTGTTACTGTGGCGAATCACCCGTATTATGGTGGCGGAATGAAAATAGCTCCATTTGCACAGTCCGATGATCAACATTTTGATGTTGTTGTCGTCGATGATGTATCACGGTTAAAATTGCTCGCCTTGTTTGTGACTGTTTTTTGGGGAGGGCATGTAAAAATGAAGGGAGTACATACGTTTAAAGGTAAATATATTCATGTTACTAGTCATACTGCTCTTCCACTACATGCGGACGGTGAACAAATTGGGGAAGGTGAAATCACGATTTTAGTAAATAAACAAATACGTGTGTTTCGATAGCTCGAATGGATTTTTATCTACTCGAGTTTTTATTTTGAGAAGAAAAAGGTGTATGTTAAAAGATAGACAGGCATATAAAGAAAATAGGAATCATTACTTTTGAGGAGGTTGGGCATGGAAAGTGTATTTGGAAAAAAACGTGATTTAAGTGCAATGACGATCTTTATATTCATCATCATTTTATTTTTGTTCGGTGATCTGCTTGTTAGGAAAGCCAACATTCCTGTATTTGCTTTGCAAGTTGGAACAATTTTTTTAAGTATTTTGTTGGAGGCTATTCCGTTTATTTTATTAGGTGTATTTGCTTCTTCGCTTATTCAGACATTTGTTTCGGAACAGACGGTGCAAAAATGGATTCCGAAACGTCCGATTGTTGCGCTTATTCCTGCTGCAATTGTTGGCGCTTTGTTGCCGATTTGTGAATGCGCTATTATTCCTGTTGTGCGCCGGCTCATTTCAAAAGGCACGCCGCTCCATATCGGGGTAGTGATTATGGTGACAGCGCCAATTTTAAATCCTGTTGTATTTGCGTCTATGTATTATGCGTTTTCATCAAATCAATCTATCGTTTATGGGCGAATGGGGATTGCATTTGTTGCATCTCTTATCATCGGTTTAATAATTTATATTGTTTTTCGCAATCGTTTACCATTAAAATCAATTAAGCATTCGCATCATCATGAAAATCATCGATTTACAGCAACGTTGGCTCATGCGGTTGATGAGTTTTTTGATGTTGGGCGCTACTTAATTATTGGTGCGTTTGTCGCTAGTTTCTTCCAAGTTGTGATAAATCGCGAAATATTAATTGGAGTTGGGCAACATGAAGTAATAGGTCCGGCTTTAATGATGGGACTTGCTTATGTGCTTTCTCTTTGTTCAGAAGCGGATGCATTTGTTGCTGCGTCTTTTACATCAACATTTACTTCCGCATCTTTGTTGGCATTTTTAATATATGGTCCGATGATTGATTTGAAAAATACGTTAATGATGCTTGCGTATTTTCGACGAATCTTCGTTGTCGTATTTATTGTTATCGTTACGATTGTTGTATATATAAGTGTTTATACGTTTCAATTTATCGGATAAGGGAGGAAGAGAATGATTCGAGGTGTTTTGTTGTGCGGATATGCTTTATTGTTTATTAAATTGTTATTAAGTGGGAACGTTACAAACTATATTGCTCCGAAAATGCTGCCCTTCATTTACTTTGCAACGTTTACACTTTTATTACTTGGAAGTATACAAATATGGAGAAAAGAAGACAATGGCTGTTGTCATCATCATTGTGAAGATAGGCATCATGTTCCAAAAACAGTTGGACAAGGCATACGAATGTATGGGTTATTTTTTATTCCGTTGCTTATCGGCTTTATGTTTTCAAACTATATATTAGATAGTTCACTTGCGGCTAAACGTGGAGTGCAGCTAGGGGGAAGGGAAATAAGGGAAGAAAATAAACAGATTGTCGAACAGTTTTTAGAAGATCCAGAAGGATATATGGACAATATCGATAAACAAATCGAAAATATTATGCAAGACTCGTGGTGCTAGATAAAATCGAGTAAGCATAAAAATAGCCCTTGCTTGTGGAT